>NZ_JAGPXJ010000020.1:0-97428 GCF_018070605.1 Streptomyces sp. B15 | reverse complement strand
CGCCCCCGAGGAAGAGATCCAGGAAAGCGTCACCGCGGCCCTCTGCCGAGACCTCGTCTCCCGCATCGAGGTGCTGGTCGAGCTCGGCCTCGGCTATCTGAGCACCGACAGACCCACCCCCACGCTCTCGGTGGGGGAGCTGCAGCGGCTGCGGCTGGCCACCCAGCTGCGGTCCGGGCTGTTCGGCGTCGTCTATGTACTGGACGAGCCGTCGGCCGGACTGCATCCCGCCGACACCGAGGCGCTGCTGACGGTGCTGGACAGGCTGAAGGAAGCGGGGAACTCGCTGTTCGTCGTCGAACACGAGATGGCGGTGGTCGAACGGGCCGACTGGATCGTGGATGTCGGTCCCAGGGCGGGCGAGCACGGAGGCGAGGTGCTCTACAGCGGCCCCGTGGCCGGGCTGAGGGAGACGGAATCATCCGCCACGCGTGCATACCTCTTCCCGGAGACGGTCGGGCACCCTCCGGCGGCGGCCGGTCCGGTCCCGGCGGCGGCCGGTCCGGTCCCGGAGACGGTCGGCGGACCAGAAGCAACCGCCGCGCGGCGGAGTCCGGGGAGCCGACGGAGTCCCGAGCGCTGGCTGTCACTGTCCGGGGTGACACGGCACAACCTGCGGGAGCTGGACGTGGCATTCCCGCTCGGTCTGTTCACGGCCGTCACCGGCGTCTCGGGGTCGGGCAAGTCCACGCTGGTCAGCCAGGTCCTTGCCGATATCGTCGCCGACCACACAGGCGCCGGGGCAGCGACCCCTCCAGTGGCCGGGGCGGGAGCCCGTACCGGCGCGGCAACGGAGGACCAGGGCCAGGGCCCGGAGCCGGAAACGGAGCAGACGGCCGCACAGGACCGCGGAGCGAGCGTCGCGGCAGCCGAGGGTCTGAGTGCCGTCGACCGACTCGTACGGGTCGATCAAAAGCCCATCGGGCGCACTCCGCGCTCCAATCTCGCGACCTACACGGGCCTCTTCGACGCCGTACGGAAGGTCTTCGCAGCCACCGAGGAGGCCAAGGCGCGGGGTTACGGCGCGGGACGGTTCTCCTTCAACGTGCCCGAAGGCCGCTGTCCGACCTGCCAGGGCGAGGGATACATCGCCGTGGAGCTCCTCTTCCTGCCCGGTACGTACGCGCCCTGCACGGACTGCCATGGAGCTCGCTACAACCCCGAGACCCTGGAGATCACCTATCGGGGCGCGACCATCGCGGATGTCCTGGGGATGACGGTCGACGGCGCTGCCGGGTTCCTTTCGGACGTCCCGGCGGCTCGGCGCGGGCTGGACGCCTTGCAGCGCGTGGGCCTCGGGTATCTGCGGCTGGGACAGCCGGCGACGGAGCTTTCCGGGGGCGAGGCACAGCGGATCAAGCTGGCCAGTGAACTCCAGCGCGCTCGGCGCGGCCACACCCTCTACCTTCTGGACGAGCCCACGACCGGGCTGCACCCCGCCGATACGGAGGTGTTGCTACGTCAGTTGCACGGGCTGGTCCGGTCCGGCCACACGGTCGTCGTTGTCGAACACGACCTGATGGTGGTCTCGGGCGCCGACTGGGTCATCGATCTCGGTCCCGGCGGCGGGGACCGGGGCGGGCGGCTCGTCGCGGCCGGAACGCCGGAGGAGGTGGCGGGCTCCCGCACGAGTGTGACCGCTGCCTATCTCGCGGCGGCTTTGAACGAGTAAGCCCCGCCTCTGCCCGCCCTGCCCCGCCACAACAGCCACGATTGCGCCACAGCGGCGGGTTGCCCAACAGCGGCGGTTGTCCCACATCGGCGGCTGCCACACGCAACCATCCGCTCGCCGCGTGCGGTCCGTAAGGAGGGTAGAGCAGCACTGATCAAAGCGTGACCGACCAGGAGGTGCCATGAGGCACGCGCTCATCATCGGCGGCGGTATCGCCGGAGCCATGACGGCGATTTCGCTGCGCAAGGCGGGGATCGGCTCGACCGTCTACGAGGCGTACCCGACCGGTGCCGATGATGCCGGGGCCTTCCTTGTGCTCTTCCACAACGGCCTGGAGGCGCTGCGTACCGTCGATGCCCACCAGGCCGTCCTGGACGTGTCCTTCCCCGCGGAGCGCGTGGAGATGCTTGCGCACACCGGTGACAGCTTGGGCGTACGTCCGGTCGCCGGTGGTGCTGACGGCTGCGCCAGCGACAACGGGAGCGGCATCGGCAATGGAAACGGCCGCGCTCACCCGGCCCGCGGCAGTGGGGAGGGCAGCCGCTCGGAGGGTGGCGTACGGAGCTTCCTCGGCCCGCGCACGCTCCGGCGCGCAACCCTCTACCGGGCGCTTCACGACGAGGCGGCGCGCCGGGGAGTCACCATCGAGCACGGCAAGCGTCTCGTGACCGCGGACACTGCTCCCGACGGTCGGGTGATCGCTCGCTTCGCCGACGGCACACACGCAGAAGGCGACCTGCTGATCGGTGCCGACGGCCTGCACTCCGTCACCCGGACCCTCATCGATCCCGGCGCGCCCGCACCCCGCCACACCGGCCAGATCACCGTGTGCGGCTACACCCCCGGCGTCCCTCCGGAAGCCGCACCGGCACCCGGTACGTACCGGATGATCCAGGGCAGGCGCGCTTTCCTCGGCTGCACCATGGCGCCGGACGGCGAGGTCTGGTGGTTCGCCAACACGCCTGGTCGGGAACTCGACCGCGAGCAGCTGGCAACCGGGACGCCCGCCGATGAGGCGCGGTGGCGGGAGCACGTGGTCTCCCTCTTCGACGAGGACGACTCGCCCGCTGCCTGCATCGTCCGGGAGAGCGGCGGTATCGTCGCCACCAACGCCTATGACGTGGCTCGCACTCCTGTCTGGCACCGCGGCCCCATGGTGCTGCTCGGTGACGCGGCGCACGCGGCGGCGCCCAACGCCGCGCAAGGTGCCTCCATGGCGATCGAGGACAGCGTCGTCCTCGCCAAGTGCCTGCGTGACCTGCCCGACGCCGGTGAGGCGTTCGCCCGTTTCGAGGCGCTGCGCCGGGAGAGGGTCGAGGCCGTCGTCGAGCGCAGCGCCCAGCTGAACGACCGGATTGTCCAGCGTCCCGCCGAGATCCGGGCGAGCTCCCGCCAGGACGGCGATTCGGGCAGCGACTGGCTGCTGGGCTACCGCATCGACTGGCACACCTCCGTCGAAGACAGCTCCGCCGCAGACAGCTCCATCCAAGACAGCTCTGTCATCGACGACTCTTTCGGGGAGAGCTCTGGCGGGAAGCGCGTGTAAGGCGTTTGCGGCCGGCTGGCTACGGTATGCGCATGACCATCCGCGTGCTCCTTGTCGACGACGACGCCCTCGTACGGGCCGGCCTCCGGCTGATGCTGGAGGGCACTCCGGACATCGAGATCGTGGGCGAGGCGGCGGACGGCAGTCAGGTGCTTCCGCTGGTCGGGGAGCACCGTCCGCACGTCGTTCTGATGGACATCCGGATGCCCACCATGGACGGCCTCACCGCAACCGAGACACTGCGGGCACGCGACGAGCCACCGGAGGTCGTCGTCCTCACCACGTTCCACGCGGACGCTCACGTATTGCGTGCCCTGCGTGCTGGGGCCGCCGGGTTCCTGCTCAAGGACACCCCTCCTGCTGACATTCTGGCCGCCATCCGCAAGGTGGTCTCCGGGGAGCCGGTGCTCTCGCCCGCCGTCACGCGCCAGCTCATCCAGCACGTCACCCCCGCAGGGCAGGACAGCCGCCGCCTACGTGCCAGAAAGGCGCTCTCCGTACTGGGTGAGCGGGAGAGCGAGGTGGCGCTCGGTGTCGGCCGCGGGCTGGCCAACGCGGAGATCGCGGCCTCTCTCTACATGAGCGTGCCGACGGTCAAGACGCACGTCTCTCGCATCCTGACCAAGCTGGACCTCAACAACCGCGTCCAGATCGCTCTGCTCGTCCACGATGCCGGGCTGCTCGAAGAAGCCGGTACGGGCGAAGAATAGGGCGCGACAGGGCACCGCGGGGCTGAGCCACACAGACAAGCCATGGGCAGCGCCGACTGGGAATCCCTGGCGCTCGCAGGCGTTGCAAGTGATGTGACTTCCGCACCTCGGTTTCCGGTCCCCCTCTCCGTACTCGACCGCTCTCTCACCCGGAAGGGCGAGCATCCCGGTCAGGCGCTGCGTGAGACGGTGCGGTTCGCGCAGCAGGCGGAGGAGCTGGGGTTTCTGCGCTTCTGGGTCTCCGAGCACCACGCCGTCCCCGGTATCGCCGGCTCCGCACCGACCGTGCTTGCCGCGGCAGTGGCTTCCGCCACCTCCCGGATCCGTGTCGGTACCGGGGGAGTGATGCTTCCGAACCACCAGCCGCTGGTGGTCGCTGAACAGTTCGGGGTGCTGGAATCGCTCTTCCCCGGCCGTATCGACATGGGGCTGGGCCGTTCCGTCGGCTTCACCGACGGCATCCGCAAGGCGCTGCGGGTCGGCAAGGACGCCGCGGACGGCTTCAGCGAACAGATATCCGAACTGCTCGGCTACTTCGACGGTACGGGCCTTGTTCGCGCCAGGCCCGCCGAGGGACTGCGCGTGCCGCCCTTCGTCCTGGCGGTGGGCTCGGGAGCGACGGTGGCGGCCGAGCATGGGCTGCCGCTGGTGATCGGTGCCTCCCGCGACGAGCGCCGGACGCTGGAGGCTGTAAAGACCTACCGCGCCGCCTTCCGACCACGCCCGTATGGCGTCGCGTACGACGGCGACGCCAGGTCCGGCGCATCACCGCACGGGCCGGTGCCGCATGGCACGTCACCGCACGGGCGGGCGCGGTACGAGACCGCGCCGTACGTCGTCATCGCTGTGAATGCCGCAGCCGCCGACACCCCAGAGGAGGCGGAGCTGCTGCAGCTTCCGGAGGCTTGGTCGACGGCGCTCTCCCGCACCCACGGCACCTTCGCTCCGCTCGTCGCCCCGGAGGAGGTGCTGGGACGCACGATGAGCCCGAAGGAGCGTGCCGCGTTCGACGAGGCCCGGCAGTCGCAGCTGCGTGGGACGGAGGCGGAGATGATCGACGCGCTGACCGGGCTCGTGGAGCGCGCGGGTGCTGATGAGGTCCTGTTGACGCTGAACACCTATGACCCTGACGACCGCCTCCGCTCCTACCGGCGCCTGGCTGATGCCGCAGGACTGGCGCAGGGCATCAGACCTGAGCCGTCGGCTGCGGGCTGACGGGTCGGGAAGGGGACGGGGCGAGCGGAGTCACTGCTGCCGGCCGGGCAACTCCCGCTTGACGATCTTGCCCATGTCGTTGCGCGGCAATGCGTCCAGGAAGCGCACCTCGCGGGGGCGCTTGTGCGGCGCGAGCTGGTCGGCGACCAGGTCGGTGAGCTCGTCCGCGAGCGGCGGCTGCTGCGGTGAGGCCGGGACGATCCAGGCGACGATGCGCTCGCCCAGGTCGTCGTCGGGCTCTCCGGTGACGGCTGCCTCGGCGACGGCCGGGTGCCCGAGGAGGACGTTCTCGATCTCGCCTGCCCCGATCTTGTGGCCCCCGCTCTTGATCAGGTCCGTTGCCTTGCGGCCGACGAGGCGCACGGAACCGTCCGCGTCCCTGGTGGCCATGTCGCCGGTGCGGAACCAGCCGCCGTCGAAGGCTTCGGCGGTCGCGTCCGGGCGGTTGAGATATTCGGTGAACAGGTTCGGCCCGCGCACCTGAACTTCGCCCACGGTCTCGGTGTCCTCTGCGGGAAGGCGCTGGCCCGCGTCGTCCACCAGACGGAGGTCCACATCGCGCAGTGGCACGCCGACAGTGCCCGGGCTGGAGGTCCCTCCGGGGCGCACGCTGGTGTTCATCAGCGTCTCGGTCATCCCGTAGCGCTCGATCACCCGCTGGCCGGTCGCCGCTGTGAGCCTGTCGTGGTCGTGCAGCGGCAGTGCGGCGGAGCCGGAGACCAGCAGGCGCGCCCCGGCCAGTGCCCGCACCAGGTCCGGGTCGCTTGCACAGGCGTCGGCGAGGCGGTGGTACATCGTCGGGACACCGAACAGCATCGTGCCGCCACTGGCCAGCTCCCGGGTCACTCCCTCAGTGGAGAAGCGGCCGAGGTGGCGCAGGGCGCCTCCGCGGCGCAGCGGACCGAGGACTCCCAGGATCAGCCCGTGCACATGGAACAGCGGCAGGCCGTGCACCAGTACGTCGTCCGCGGTCCACTGCCACGCGTCCTCCAGGGCGTCCAGACTGCTGGCCACGGCGCGTCGCGACAGCACCACTCCCTTGGGCGGTCCCGTGGTCCCCGAGGTGTAGATGATGAGTGCGGCAGTCTCCGGGTTCGGCTCGGTGGGCAGGGGCCAGGACTCGTCCTCCTCCCCTTCCGCCGGGATCTCGACATCCGTGCGGAGCAGCGCCTCGAGCGCTTCGGGGAGTTCGGCGCCCGGTTCGGCCAGTACCGCCCCTGGTGCGCTGTCGTTGACGATGTGCGTCAGCTCCCGCTCGCCGCTCTTCGGGTTCACTGGTACGACAGGTACCCCGGCCAGCAACCCGGCGACCACGCCGACCGCCGTCTCCAGGGTCGGCGTCGCCCAGACCGCGATGGGCCCTGAGGTGTGCAACCGGGCGGCCACACCACCCGCGACGGCGGCCAGTCGACGGTAGCTGAGGGCTCGGTCGCCGAAACGCAGCGCCGTGTGCGAAGACGCCGTGTGCAGAGCGGGGAAGAGCAGGGACACCCGGACTCCTTCGTGATCTCTCGCCTCTGATGACCGCCAGCATCTCACTCACCTCCGACACCGGAGGAGACGGCGTGGATGAAGAGGGCCGAAGAAGAGAACCGAGGTGGAGAGCGCCCGCGACGAGGCGCTCAAGCCCTGCTCATCCCTCATCGCTCGCTGCGCACCGCACACCGCCCACTGCTCACCGCTCACCGCTCACCCTGAAGAACCGGTCGCCTGCGGGAACAGCGTTGCGAAGGTCTCCGTCGGTTCGTCGAGCCCGCGGGCGAAGGGCGCGTCGAAGTGCCAGACAAGGAAGAGCAGGAAGGCGATCAGCGCGCTGAAGATGCCGGCCAGCAGCAGTTCCCTGCCCGAACGCTGGATCTGCAGCGCGAAGAGCATGCCCACCGAGACCACCGCGCCCGCGTACAGACCGATCCACACCACGCCCGGCATCGTCGGTCCGGCACTCGCTCCGCGTGCGGTGCGTGCGGTGTCGGCCTCGGCCACCTGGTCGACCACTGCCTGGTACGACTGCGCCTGCCGTGTCGTGGTCGGCTCGTAGGAGGTCACATCCTTGCGTACCCGGTCGAGCATGCGGGACCCCCGGTCGGTGAGTTCACTGTGCTCGACCATGTGCGACCACTCGGTGGTGGTGGCGTACCGCACATAGGAGTTGATGTCCTTCCGTACCTGGTCCCGCTCGTCGGCGGGGTAGACGGCCACCCGCTCGCTCACCTCGTGCAGTGCCTGTGCCTCTTGCGTCACCGCTTCTTCAGCGGCGTTGCGTGCCTCCCAGACTCCGGCGATCGCCAGACCGAGCACGATCGCGTACACCACGCCGATCATCATTGTCATGTATTCGATCACGTCCGGAGTCTCGGACGGATCCTCCGAGGTGGCGCGTCGGCGTCTGAGGACGACGACAGCGACGACCACCAGACAGGCGGCGATCAGGCTGAGCGTCAGCATGAGCCATTCGGACAACGGGGCCTCCACAGAGCGCGAACGGTAGGAGAGAAGCGCGGATTGGTGAGGGTGCGGTGGGGAACGAGGACGTGGCCGCACGGGGGGGGGAGAGAGAGCTGGGTCAGCTGCGGGCCCCCGAGGCATTGCCGGTCGCCGATTGCCGCGAGCTGTTCGACCGGGGCCGCAGCGCCGCGGCCGCGAGTACGGCCGGGGCGACGATCAGCAGGGTGCGGGTGACCATGGACATGCTGCCGTCGGGCCGCTGGCGTTCGGGTGCCGGCTGTCGCGGAGCCGCGAGCACGCCGCGAGAAGGCGACGGCGCGGGGTCGGGCGACTTCCGAGAGGGGCTGGGAGAGGGACGTCTCGGCCGCTCAGCAGCGCGTACGGGCTGCCGGGCCGGTTTCGCCTTCCCGGCCTCGCGAGGAGTGGATGGCTCCGGCGCCGCGGAGGTCGTCGGATCCGGAGAGCTCGGCGGGTTGCTCGAAGCGGGAGGCGACGGCGGCGCGGTCGGGGAAGGGCCGGCCGTCGGGGGCGGCGTCGGCGACGGCGGCGGTGGCGTCGGTGAAGGCGTGGGTGGTGGCGTTGGGTGCGGCGGATGCGGGGGGCACGGCCAGTGCCCCGCCGACAGATGCACGCTGACCCCAAGCGCGGTCTGCACCGTGAGGGAAGCCCCTCGACAGCCGTCGATCCGCCCAGCTGTCGCGTTCACATGGGTTCCGCCTGTGTTGACGGAGAGATGGGCGCCGCTCTCCGGGCCGGGCTGCTCAGAGTCCGGCCCCGGCGCGTCCGGCCCTGGCGCATCCGGTCCCGGCACGTCCGATCGCTGCGCGTCCGGTCGCTGGGCGTTCGAGGGCTCTGCGGCGCCCGGCTGGTGCAATTCCGGGGTCGTGGCCGAGGGCACCGGAGTGGCAGGAGGGGTGACGTCATGGGCCGCGCCCGGCCGGGCGGCGTCCGCGTCCGTCGGCCGGGTCGCCGCCGCGAGTACGACGGATCCATGCGCGCCCGTCGGTTGTGCAGCGCCTAAGGGAGCGGCCAGGACGGCCCCTCCTGCTGCGACACCGAGTGCCGCGCACGTGAGTGTCGCAGCCGTCAGTGCCTGCCGTCTGCCGCAGCGCTTTCTCCGCTTGTTGTCCCGTCCTTGCACACGCTGAGGATGGAGGGGCGGTGCAGCGAGCAGAAGGTTTCCGGCCGGTAGTCACACGATGGGTTGAAGTGTTGCGCGGACAGGATTGCCCGAAGACCGAACTCGCGTATGAACATGGCTGGTTGACCCGTGCATCCGCTCGGCCACCCAACCGCGCGGCGACGGGCTCACTCGGTGGCTCGCGATCACCTGCTGAGCACTTGGCGCAGTGTGGGCGCGTTCTCATGTACGCCGGGGTGGGTGGCGCGCGGGTCCGGTCAGCGGTCAGTCGGTTTCCGGGGCCCGCGCGCCGATCGTCTACTGGGCCTTCACCAGGTCCATGTAGCGCGCCCAGTTCCAGTACGCGCCGGGATCGGTGTGGTCGGCACCGGGCACCTCGTTGTGCCCGATGATGTGCTGACGGTCCAACGGAATGCCGTGGCGACGGCAGATGTCCGCCGTCAGAGCCGCGGACGCCTCGTACATCGCGTCCGTGAACCATGCGTCCGGCTCGTCGATCCAGCCCTCGTGTTCGATGCCGACGCTGCGGGTGTTGTAGTTCCAGTTGCCCGCGTGCCAGGCCACGTTCTTCTCGCGCACCATCTGGGCCACATGGCCGTCCGCTGAGCGCACCACGTAGTGCGAGGAGACTGCCTTGTCGGGGTTCTGGAAGATGGCCAGGGTGTCGTCGTAGAACTCCTGGGTGACGTGGATGATCACGAAGTCGATCGGGTACTGCGTCGGCCGGCTCGCGGTGGTGTAGTTGGAGGGCGAGGCCGGGACCCACTCGGCTCCGGGGTAGTCCACGGCGCGTGGGCCTCTGGAACGGGCCGCCGCGACTCCGCCCGATATGAGTGAGGTGCCCGCGAGTCCGGCGGCGAGAGTGAAGCCTGCTCCGCCACGCAGCAGTGCGCGACGGGGGAGCTGCGGGCGGGTCCGACCGGATGCGGGGTACTGGCGTGCTGAGTCCATCGTGTCTCCCAGTGGGGGGGTGGTGGAGGAGTAATGGGGGCACGTACAGAGCGAGTTGACGCGCGTTGATAATGGCAGCCGCCGAGAGGGCTGCCAAGGGTCGGCATAGGGTGCCATTGGACGGACCTGTGACCGCCCCGGACCACAGCCGTCGCGAGCGGCGGATGGCAGCCGCCGCGAGCAGTCGCAGTCGACAGCCGTATCAACTGCGAGGCCACGGCCCCTCGGACAGGGCGCTTATCCCGTGATCTTGGCCCTGTACGACAGCGGGTCGTCCAGTACCACACACACTGCGGTGTGGGCGGCGCCCAGCAGCGGGCCGTCCGCGCCCAGCCCCGAGACAACCAGGTCGGGCGGCGCGCCGGGTGCCGCCGTACGTGCCACCAGTTCACGTTCCAGCGACGGCAGCAGCCATGGAGCGAACCGGGCCAGCACACCGCCGAGTACCAAGGCACTGGGGTCGAGGAGGTTGACCGTTCCGGCCAGCGCCAGTCCCAGCGCCGTCCCGGCCTCCTCGAGCGCTCGCAGCGCCCGCTCGTCACCCGACGCCGCACTCTCCCGGAGCGCTGCCAGTGCGGCGTCCCGGGGCCTGTCGACGGATACGCCCGCGGCGCCCAGCAGTGCCGGTTCACCCGCGTACTGCTCCAGACAGCCCTTGCCCCCGCACGCGCAGAGCGGCCCGTCCGGGTGTACGGGCACGTGGCCGATCTCGCCGGCGAAACCCCGGTTGCCGCGCAGCAGCTCACCGCCGAGCACGATCGCTGCACCGATGCCGACCTCCGCCGAGACGTGTACGAAGTCGCGGGGGACCCTGCCGCCGTCGAGCCACAGCTCGGCGAGAGCCCCCAGGTTGGCCTCGTTGTCGACGATGAGCGGCAGTCGGGTTCCGGCCACCTGCACCCAGGCTTCCTCCGGCGTCTTCGCCGCTGCCGCTGCTCCGACTCGGCTTGCCGTGGCTCTCTTCACTGTGCTCGCACTCACCCCCTCGGTCGCCTTGGCCCTGGCTGCGGGCCCCGAGCGCCGTTTCACTCCTGCCTCGGCGTCCGCACCTGCCTCCGCTGCCGCGTCTGCTTTCGCGCCTGCGTCTCTGGCTGCGTCTGCCTTCGAGACCGCGTCTGCCTTCGCCCTCGCGTTCGCGTCTGCCGCTGCGAGTGCGGGCGCGATGTCGGTGTCGTGCCAGCCGAGGTTCGGTGCGCGCACAACTGTTGACGTCCCGAGGGAGATCAGTCCGGGTACCGCCACCGCGACAGCGGCCGGGCTCAGGCCGAGTTCCCGCGCCTGTGCGGTCACCTCGTCCAACAGCCCGCGGAGCCGGGGGAGCACCGTGGCCGGCCGGCTGTCCCTGCCCTCGTACTCGATTTCCTTACGCACCCGTACCCGACCGCGCAGGTCCACCGCGCAGACGGCGAGATGGTCGACCCCGATCTCCGCTCCCAGCCCGCACGGGCCGCTGTCGGTGAGTGCGAGCGCGGTACCGGGGCGGCCAGGCCCGCCGCCAGGTGGTGTCGGCCCCTGCTCGGTGAGCAGACCGCCGCGCAGCAGTTCGTCGACGAGCGTCGAGACGGCTGTGCGCGTCAGCCCCAGCCGCGCCGCAACCGCCGCACGGGAGGAAGGGCCCTGCTCGGCCACCGCGTACAGCACGCGCGACAGATTGCGCCTGCGTATCTCCCGCTGGGAGCTGGGCGCCTGAGCTGCCATGGAGGGGCTCCTTCGGGCGAACGAGGCAACGCAACGGCTCGCCGTTTCCTGGGGGTCTGATCACTGCTGTGTGGCGTGGCGAACGGGACAGGCGGTACGGCAGCACGGCTGGGTGCCGCCGCACCGCCCGGGTCGATCTACGGGTTCATGGCCGTTGCCCGAGCAGCGCGCCTGCGTTCTCGAGCGTCCCGGCGAGCCGGTCCAGTGTGGCCTCGTCCCGCTCGACCGGCTCGTAGGAGGCGCCCTCGGTGGTGCGCCAGCGGCGTGCCACAGCGGCCGGGTCCTCGCCCAGCAGCAGCCCGGCGGCCTGTGCCGCGGCTCCCAACGCGACCAACTCCTGCGCGCTCGGTACCTGGACGGCCCGTCCCGACAGCCGGCGTACCGTCTCCCGCCAAGCGGTGCCCTTTGCGCCGCCGCCGATCAGCAGCAGTGGCGCATCTTGCGTCGCACTGCTGTCACCGCTTTCGGCCAGAACGAGGTCCAAAGCGCGCAGCAGTGCGAAGACAGCACCGTCGTAGGCGGCCTGGAGCACCTGGCCGCCGGTGGTGGCGTGCTGGAGACCATTCAGCAGTCCGGTCGCATACGGAAGGTCGGGGGTGCGCTCGCCGTCGAGGAAGGGCAGCGCGGTGACCCTTCCGCCCGCCTCCACGTCCTCGCGGTCGCGGGAGAGCAGTGCGGCCATCCGGTCCACGGCCAGGGTGCAGTTGAGGGTGCACGCCAGCGGCAGCCAGCCGGTGCGGGCGTCGGCGAAGCCCGCGACGGTTCCCGTGGGGTCGGCGGGGCGGCGGTTGGAGACGGCGTACACGGTGCCGGAGGTTCCCAGGCTGAGCACCGGCTGCCCCGGCAGCAGCCCCAGGCCGAGTGCCGCGGCCATGTTGTCGCCGGTGCCGGTGGCCACCAGCGTGCCGGCTGTGAGGAACCCGTCCTCGGTCTCCCGGACCGTGCCTGCCGCCTCTCCGGTGCCCAGCACGGGCGGCAGCAGCGCGGGATCCAGCTCGGCGAGTCGCAGGATCTCCTCGTCGTAGGACTCGGTCGACGAGGCCCACCATCCGGTGCCCGAGGCATCGCCGCGGTCGGTGCTCGCCCGGCCGGTCAGTCGTTCGGTGAGGAAGTCGTGCGGCAGTCGTACGGCTGTTGTCGACTGCGCGGCCTCCGGTTCGTTCTCACGCAGCCAGGCCCACTTGGTGACGGTGAAGGCCGGGGCGGGCACGCTCCCGACGCGCTCGGCCCACGCCTGCTGACCGCCGAGGCCGGACACCAGGCGGTCGCGCTGGGGCGCTGAGCGCACATCGTTCCACAGCAGCGCCGGGCGCACCGGGCGTCCCATGGCATCCAGCGTCACCAGGCCGTGCTGCTGGCCGGCGACGGAGACGGCTGCGGCCTCCCCGGCGGCTCGCCCGCACTGCCCCACCGCTGCGCGGAGTGCCAGCCACCATTCCTCGGGGTCCGTCTCGCGCCGGTCGCCCGGGGAGACGGTGTGCGGTGCCTGGCCCCGGGCGACCACCTGGCCGGTCACGGCGTCCACCACGAGGGCCTTGGTGGACTGGGTCGAACTGTCGACCCCGATGACGAACGGGCCTTCCGGTGCGGTCATGGACTGCCGCTCCCTTCCCTGGCTGCCGATGATGTGCGCATACTAATTTGTAAGCAGCCATGACGAATAGCCTCGCGTCGCGGTCGCCGGGCATGCGCATCAGGGCGGCAGCGCGCGGGAGAGGAACGGCAGGATGAGCTACGAGCCCGTACCGGCGGACAAGTTCAGCTTCGGCCTGTGGACGGTGGGCTGGCAGGGCCGCGACCCGTTCGGTGACGCGACCAGGGCGCCGCTAGACCCGGTCGAGTCGGTGCACCGCCTCGCCGAACTGGGCGCCTACGGTGTGACGTTCCACGACGACGACCTCATCCCGTTCGGTGCGCCCGAGGGCGAACGGGACGCACACGTCAAACGGTTCCGCCAAGCCCTCGACGCGACGGGCATGACGGTTCCCATGGCGACGACCAACCTGTTCACCCACCCCGTCTTCAAGGACGGCGCATTCACCGCCAACGATCGTGACGTGCGGCGCTTCGCTCTGCGCAAGACGATGCGCAACATCGACCTGGCGGCCGAACTGGGCGCGCACACCTATGTGGCCTGGGGCGGCAGGGAGGGCGCCGAGTCCGGCGGTGCCAAGGATGTCCGGGCGGCACTCGACCGGATGAAGGAAGCCTTCGACCTGTTGGCCGAGTACGTCACCGAACAGGGCTACGGTCTGCGCTTCGCCCTGGAACCGAAGCCCAACGAGCCGCGCGGCGACATCCTCCTTCCGACCGTCGGCCACGCGCTCGCCTTCATCGAACGGCTGGAGCGCTCGGAGCTCTTCGGCGTCAACCCGGAGGTCGGCCACGAGCAGATGGCCGGGCTCAACTACCCGCACGCCATTGCGCAGGCCATGTGGGCGGGCAAGCTGTTCCACCTCGACCTCAACGGCCAGTCCGGCATCAAGTACGACCAGGACCTGCGGTTCGGCGCCGGGGACCTGCGTGCCGCCTTCTGGCTGGTCGACCTGCTGGAGAGCGGGGGCTACGAAGGGCCGCGGCACTTCGACTTCAAGCCCCCGCGCACCGAGGACACCGCCGGGGTGTGGGCCTCGGCGGCGGGCTGCATGCGCAACTACCTCATCCTGCGCGAGCGCGCCGCCGCCTTCCGCGCCGACCCGGCCGTCCAGGAGGCGCTGCGGGCCTCCCGGCTGGACGAGCTCACCCGCCCCACGCTCGACCGCGGAGAGACGCCCAGCGCCCTGCTCGGCGACCGCACGGCCTACGAGGAGTTCGACGTCGAGGCCGCGGCCCGGCGGGGCATGGCCTTCGAGCACCTCGACCAGCTGGCAATGGACCACCTGCTGGGCATCTGAGCCGTTCCCTCAGTGCCGGGCAGCGGCCTCCGCCGCGCTCACCTGGGCCGGCAGGCCGAACGTCGCGAACAGGTCGTCCCCGAAGAACGCACCCACGTGGGCGACCTGTCCGTCCCGCAGTGTGAGCACCTGGAGGTGGAACGGGCGGTAGAAGCCGTCCTCCCGCAGGTTGTAGAGGCCGAAGGCGGGCTGGCCGTTGGCCGAGGTCGGCAGCATGAGGCCCTCGTCGCGGCCGATGGGGCACTGGGCACCGATGAGCCGCACGATGTTCTCCCGGCCGCGGAACCACTGGGGGAAGGGAGGCATCTCCCAGACGGCGTCCTCCTTGAAGAGATCGACGATCGCCGTCACGTCGGAGTGCTCGAACGCCGCCGCGTACCGGTCCAACAGCTCCCGGGCCGCCGGATCGGTGGGCTCGGCCAGTTCCTCCTCGACCGGTGCCACCTGTTCGAGCTGGGCACGGGCTCGCTGCAGGGCGCTGTTCACGCTCGCCGTCGTGGTGCCCAGCAACTCGGCGACCTCGGCCGCCCGCCACTTGAGCACGTCACGCAGCAGCAGGACGACACGCTGCCGGGTCGGGAGGTGCTGCAGGGCCGCCACCAGGGCCAGCCGCATGGACGAGCGGTTCACGACCACGGAGGCCGGGTCCGTCGGGCCGGAGGACTCTGAGAACATCGCGTCCGGGATCGGCTCCAGCCACGGCACCTCCGGGGCCTCGGTCACCGGGCGCTGGGGGTCGTCGGTGGGGGCGCCGAGCCCCGAGGGCATCGGGCGGCGGCCGCGCTGCTCGATCGCGGTCAGACATGCGTTGGTGGCGATCCGGTAGAGCCATGTGCGCAGCGAGGATCTGCCTTCGAAGCGGTCACCGGCCCGCCACGCCCGCAGATAGGTGTCCTGGACCAGATCCTCGGCGTCGTGCACCGAGCCCAGCATCCGGTAGCAGTGCGCCAGCAGTTCGTTGCGGTACGGCTTCGCCTGCTCGAGCAGTTCCTCTGCGGTACCGAGCGGCTGGTCCACGGGAGTGTCCGCGGTGCGGGGGCTGTCTGCCATCGTCCTTGCCTTTCGTCTGCTCCGGTCACCCAACGGCACCGGCGAAGCACTCGTCGTCGGTGAGAGTGAATGTAGAGCACGGGTCTGACAGCCTGCTCCCTCCAGCATGGCGGACGGAGCCATTCCCCGCGGCGGCGACCGCCGGCCCGGGCGGCTGGGCCGACGGCCGGGGGCGACCACCTGGCCCGGCCACCGGGTTCGGCCACCTGGCCCGACCACCTGGTTCGACGACTGGCCCGACCACCGAGCTCGACGGCAGAGCCCGAATGCCGCGACTGCAGAGCGCGAGTACAGAGCCCGAATTATCGGGACCGCTCCTTGCCCACCTCCCCATGCCCGGGCTCGATGTCCGATGGCGACTGAGACAGCGACTTCGGTTTCTGCGACGGCTCCGCCTCCAGCACGTCCGCGGCCGCCGGGTCGAGCACCCGGGCGAGGAAGGCACGGGTGCGTGCCTGCTGCGGATCACCCACGACCTGCTCCGCGGGCCCCTCCTCGACGATGAGCCCGTCGTCCATGAAGACCACGCGGTCGGCGACCTCCCGCGCGAAACTCATCTCGTGGGTGACGACCAGCATCGTCATCCCCTCGTCGGCCAGTCCGCGCATCACCGCGAGCACATCGCCGACCAGCTCCGGGTCCAGCGCCGAGGTCGGTTCGTCGAACAGCATCAGGTCGGGACCCATGGACAGCGCACGGGCGATCGCCACCCGCTGCTGCTGGCCGCCGGAGAGCTGTGCGGGGTAGCTCGACTCCTTCTCCGTCAGCCCCACTCGGCGCAGATTGCGCCGGGCCACCTCCTCCGCTTCCGCCTTGCCACGACCCAGGGCCCGCCGCTGGGCGATCGTCAGGTTGCCCAGGGCCGTCAGGTGGGGGAAGAGGTTGAAGGCCTGGAAGACCATCCCGATGCGCCGCCGGACCCGGTCGATGTCCACCTCCGGGTCGGTGACCTCGGTGCCCGCCACCCGAACCGTGCCGGACGTGGGCTCCTCCAGCAGGTTCACACAGCGCAGCAGCGTCGACTTGCCCGAACCGGACGGGCCGATGACACAGACCACCTCGCCGCGCCGCACGGTGATGTCGATGCCGCGCAGTACCTCCAACTCGCCGAAGGACTTGCGCAGGCCCTCGATCTCTATGGCCGCCGCGCCGCCCCCGCTCGTCGCGCTCGGTCCGCTCGTCCCGTCCGTTCCGGTTGTTCCGGCTGTCTCGCCCACCTCGGTCACCTCGCCTTCGCCGTACGGGCCTCGAGACGCCGCACCAGGTGGCCCAGCGGCAGCGTGATGGCCAGGTAGAACAGCCCCGCGATCAGGATCGGAGTGAGGCTGCGGTGCTGGTTGAGCGCGTCCCTGCCGAATTTGGCCAGCTCGTACTGGTCCATCGACAGGCCGAGCAGATAGACGAGTGAGGAGTCCTTGGTGAGCAGGATCAGCTCGTTGGCCAACGGCGGCAGCACGATGCGGAACGCCTGCGGGATGACGATGGAGATCATCGCCCAGGTCGGTGACATGCCCAGGGAGCGTGCGGCTTCCGTCTGTCCCTTCGGGACGGCCTGGATGCCGGCGCGGATGGTCTCCGCCATGTAGGCGGCCCCCACCAGTCCCAGCGCCAGCATCACCGTCACGTACTGGTTGATGGACACCTGGAAGGCCACCGGTACGCCGTAACCGAGCGCGATGAACACCAGAAGCGCCGGTACTCCGCGGAAGAACTCGATGTACGCGGTGGCCAGCCATCGGTACGGCAACACCTGCGACAGCCGCATCAGTGCCAGCAGCAGACCGAGTGCCAGTCCGAACACGAAGCCGAGCACCGTGTAGACGACCGTGTTGACGAGTGCGGTCGTCACCACGTCCGGAAACTGCTTCTTGGCCACCTCGACGTCGAAGAAGGCGCGCCGCAGCTCACCCCAGTCGGCGGCCAGTGCGAAGACGAGGACGACGATCAGCAGGACGCTGTACTGGGCGGTGCGGATGGCGCGGGTACGGTTGCGCCGGCTCACTTCTTGGGCTCCGTGCCGAACCACTTCTTGTAGATCTTGTCGTAGCGGCCGTCCGCCTTGGCCTTCTTGATCGTCTTGTTGATCTGCTTGCGCAGTGCGTCGTTGCCGGTGCGCACACCGATGCCGTACTGCTCGCCCGTGTCGAACTCGGCGGTGACCTGGGTGTCGGGGTTCTTCTTGGCGTAGTCGTACAGCACGCCGTTGTCGTTGATGCCCGCGTCGACCTGGCCTGTCTTCACCGCGGTCAGCAGCAGGCCCAGGTCCTCGTACTGGCGGGTGGTGATGCCCTTGCCGTGCTTCTTGGCGTACTCCTCACCCGTGGTGGACTGCTGGACCCCCAGCTCTTTGCCCTTGAGATCGTCGAGGGAGTCGTACTTCTTGCCCTTCTTGGTGAGCAGGGCCTGGGTCGCTTCGAAGTAGGGGGCGGAGAAGTCGAGATTCTTCTCGCGGACGGGCGTGATGGTCATGCCGGCCGCGGCCAGGTCGCACTTGCTCGCGTTCAGGTCCTCGCCGGACTGGATGCCCTCGAACGGGGTGTCCACGATCTTCTGCTCGACGTCGAGATCCTTGGCGACCAGATCGACCAGCTCGACGTCGAAGCCGACGATCTTCTTGCCCTGTTTGAACTGGAAGGGCTCGTACGGAAGGTGGGTGCAGGTGGTGAGTTTGCCCGAGGACACCAGCTGCACCTCGTCACCGCCCTTGCCGGAAGTTTTGGTGCTGGAACAGGCGGTGACGGCCGTCAGCAGTGCGGCCGTCAGTACTGCCGTGCGGGATATCCGGTGCTGTCGATTACGCGCGGATCGTGCGGACACAGCGCCTCCACAGGGGGGACAGGTCGGCAATGGAGCCCGATCATGGCCGGTAAATGCCGTGCATCCTGCCATCGGCGCGGGGCGATGTCAGCTGTGCGTTCGAGGTCAGCCGTACGTCTGTGTCAGCTGTATGTCTGTGTCAGCCGTGTGTTCTGTGGCATTCCAGCTCGGCCCACACGGCGTGCCCCGTCACTCCCTCGGAGCCGCCTGTGCGGGCCTTGCGTATGCCCCAGTCGTCGGCGAGCACGCTCACCAGCAGCAGGCCCCTTCCGTTCTCGCGTTCGTCGTCGCCGATCCGGCCACGGTCCGCGTCCTCGACGCGCATGACCGACTTGCCGCCGCCCTCGTCCGCCACTTCCAGGCGCAGCCGCACGCCGATGACCCACAGCTCGCAGCTGACCTTCTCGCTGTCCGTGTGACGCACAGCGTTGGTGAACAGCTCCGACATCAACAGCTGGGCGTCGGCGTTGGACTCGTCGTCGACATGCCACTCGCGCAATCTCTCGAGCACACGCGCGCGTGCGAGAGCCACGGAGGTGTCGCGGGCCGGCAGATGGAAGGCATCGCGCAGTGGACGGGTCGTCGGCGCGCCGTCAGGCCGGTGTTCTAAAGGCAGGGCGTCATGGGGGGCAGCCACAGCTCCACTATGCGGTTCGTCACTCGCGTATGGCAAGGATCAATCTGTAAATTGCAGAAATGTGTTTGACAGGGTGTGCTTGAGGGCTGGCACATGCCAAACTTCCCCCTGTCGAAGTCAGTTGGAGGGGAGCGGCTGTGGCGGACTCACGGACGGGCGGTGCGGCGCCCACCGTGCTGCGTGTGGTGCTGGGCAAGAGGCTCCAGCATCTGCGTGAGAGCGCGGGAGTGACCTTCGAGCAGGCGGCGAGAGCTCTCGATGTCACTCACGCGACCATCCGCCGGATGGAGAAGGCGGAGGTCGGACTCAAGGTCCCCTATGTCGAGAAGCTGCTGCGCACCTATGGAGTGACGGACCCCGAGGAGATCGACGGTTTCGTCTCGCTCGCCCGGGAGGCGAACCAGCCCGGCTGGTGGCACCGCTACCGCGATGTGCTGCCCGAGTGGTTCAGCGTCTTCGTCAGTCTGGAGAGCGAATCGGAGGTCATTCGCGCCTACGAGCCGCACTACGTGCCCGGGCTGCTGCAGACCGAGAGCTACGCCAGGGCGGTGCTGCGCGCCGGTATGCCGCATGCCCCCGAGACGGAGATCAAGCGTGGAGTGGCGCTGCGCATGGAGCGCCAGACGGTCCTCACCCGGGAGACCGACCCTCCGCTGCTGTGGGCCGTCATCGACGAGACGGTTCTGCGGCGCCCGCTGGGCTCTCCCGAGGTGATGCGCGAGCAGATCGACCACCTCATCAGGGCCACCGAGCGGCCGAACGTCGCCGTGCAGATCATGCCCTTCAGCGCGGGGCCGCATCCGGCCATGTACGGCCCCTTCCACCTCTTCCGGTTCCCACTCGACGAACTGCCCGACATGGTCTGCTCCGAGAGCCTTGTGGGGGCGGTCTACTTCGACCAGCGGGACGACGTCAGCGTGTTCCTCGAGGCACTGGACCGGATGAGCGCCCAGGCCGTGCCGCTGGTGCGGACCCGGGCGGTCCTGAGTGCACTGCGCAAGGAGATCTGAACCATGGGTCGTATCTACAACGGGATGCCCGCCGCACATCTGGGCAACGAGGGTTGGCGCAAGCCCTGGAGCGGGGGCAACGGTGGCAGCTGCGTGGAAGCGCTCAAGCTCGCCGACGGCCGGGTCGCGCTGCGCCAGTCCACCGATCCCGACGGCCCGGCGCTCATCTGCAGCCGGAGTGACATCTCGGGTTTCATCCAGGCGGCCAAGGCGGGGGAAGCCGACTTCTTGGTCGCCTGAGCACAGCAGCCCGGTCCGCGCAAGCCCGGTCCGGACAGACCGATGAGATGGAGAAGCACGTGTCAGAGGCTGGCTTCAGCCCGGAGCAGATAGACACCACCCGGCCGCACCCGGCCCGGATGTACGACTACTACCTGGGGGGAAAGGACAACTACGAGGCGGACAGGGACGCGGCGGAGCGGGTCCTGACCGCCCTTCCGGACCTGGCGATCACCGCCCGCAGCAACCGCGACTTCATGCACCGTGCCGTGCGAACGGTTGTCGGTAGCGGTATCCGTCAGATCATCGACATCGGTACCGGTATTCCCACCTCCCCCAACACCCATGAGGTGGCTCGGGAGGTGCACCCGGATGTGCGGGTCGCCTATGTGGACAACGACCCGATCGTGTCGACCTACGCGGGAGCGAAGCTGACCAACTCCGGCAATGCCGGATTCGTGCTCGCCGACCTCCACGACCCCGTCGGGATCCTCGACCACCCGGTCACCAAGGAACTCATCGACTTCGACGAGCCGGTCGCGCTGATGCTGCTGGCGGTGCTGCACTTCGTCACCGACGCCGAGGGCGCGGCGGACATCGTGCGGACCCTGACCGAGCGGCTCCCTGCCGGAAGCCATCTGATCCTCAGCCACGCGACCGCCGACTTCGACGACAGCGACGGCTTCGGCAAGGTCGAGAAGGTCTACAACGAGGAATCCACCTCCAACGCCCAGTGGCGGACGGGCGAGGAGATCTCCGCCTTCTTCGAAGGCTTCGAACTGCTGGAACCCGGCCTGGTGCAGCTGCCCCTGTGGCGGCCGGACGGGCCGGTGCCCAGCGGCGAGAACCTCAGGCACCACATGGGATACGGCGGCGTGGGAGTCAAGTGAGTGCCAGGCGGGCCGGTCGTGCCACCGGCCCGCCTGTCCGCTTCGCACACTGCTGTCATGTGGAGGGGGCGACCTCCGAGAAGGTGAAGCCGAACTCGGCCGGCTCAGCGGCGAGCTGGTACTGCGGCAGCACACCCGGTCCGCAGGACTGTGAACCGATCCCGTGCATCCGGTGGTCGAGATTGACCCACACCGTCTCCCCGGGAGCGAGGTCGGTGGTGTGCCCGGCCGCGTCCAGCTGTTCGCTCGTCCAGCGGCGGGCGGTGAACCAGCACGTCGCCCCGTCCGCCTCGACCCGCAGCCCCGGCCTTCCGGGGCCCCGTGTCAGCTCCGCCCAGCGGACATCCGGCCGGGCACCGTTCTCCTGGGGGCGTACATAGGGCGTCTGGAGCGCGTCCACGGTGCTGCGCCACAGCCCGGTACGCGCGGCTGCCGTGGTGTCCGGGTAGCCCTCGCCCGGACCGCCGCCGAACCACCTCGCGTGGCCGTAGGCGGACGGCAGCCCCAGCCGTACACCCAGCCTGGGCAGCGGGAAGGCCCAGTCGCCCTCCGGCTCGACCGTCACCGTCAGCCGCAGCCGCTCGACGGTCCCCGTCCACCGGTAGACCGTGCGCAGACCCAGCGCCGAGGCGGCAGGGGCCACCCGGGTACGGACGACGAGCGCTTCGGGCGTCAGCTCCACGCTGTCCGTCCGGTGCCGCATCCGGTGCAGCCCGTGGCGGCGCCACAGCGGGCCGTTGCGCACATCCGGCTGGAAGGACGCTCCGTCGTCGTTGTCGGTGGTCGCCCGCCACACGTCCAGCCTCGGCCCGTGCAGGGGTACACCTCCCAGACGCAGCAGGGCGCCGCTGTCCGCCGCGAAGACCGCCGGACCCAACCGGATCCGTTCATCGCCGCCGTCGGCCGTCTCCGGGTCGTCTGCGGCGTCGTGCCGGCGCGGCGCGGCGGGAGCCGAGGGGAGGGTGGCAGCCGGTGGGTATTCCGGCTCGGCGGCCCGCAGCTGCCCCCAGGCGATCGGGTGCCCGGGCTCGCCCCAGGCGGTCCGGTGGGCGAGGACCGCGCGAACGGTCCACCAGGCCTCCCCCGACCGCACCGTCTCCGGTGGGGAAGGCAGGGGCAGTTCCACGGACCCGCCGGGCGGCACGGACGCCTCCGGCAGCGGCAGCATGCCGCCGCTGACCTGCTCGCCCTCGATCTCGTACGACCACTCCAGGGCGAGGTGGGACAGGTCGACGAAGTCGTGCCCGTTGGTGACCAGCACGCTGCCGGGCGCCGCAGCCGGACCGATCCGGACCGGCTCGATCACCTTCTTGTACTCGATCAGCCCGGGGGAGGGGGTGCGGTCGGGGAAGAGGAGGCCGTCGCAGACGAAGTTGCCGTCGTGCACCTGCTCACCGAAGTCACCTCCGTACGCGAACCAGCGCCGGCCGTCCTCCGTGCGTTGCGCCAGACCGTGATCGATCCACTCCCACACGAAGCCGCCCTGGCAGCGCTCGTACGTCTCGAAAAGCCGCTGGTACTCGCTCAAACCGCCCGGTCCGTTGCCCATGGCGTGCGCGTACTCGCACAGGACGAACGGCAGGGCGCGGCGGCGGGCGTCCTGTGAGGCATCGTCCAGGGCAGGTTCCTCGTGGCGTCCCACCAGCTCCACCCCGGCATGCGGCAGATACATCCGGGAGTAGAAGTCGCTGTCCGGGCAGCTGTGGTCGCCCTCGTAGTGGAGAGGCCTGGAAGGGTCCCATCGGCGGATCCAGCGGGCCATCTCCGTCAGTCCCGCACCCGTTCCGCACTCGTTGCCCAGGGACCAGATGACGACGGAGGGGTGGTTCTTGTCCCGCTCCACCATGCGGGCCGCGCGGTCGAGCAGCGCGGGGGTCCACCGGTCGTCGTCGACGGGATTGCGTGCGTCGCCCAGTTCGACGAAACCGTGCGTCTCCACGTCGCACTCGTCCACCACCCACAGGCCGAGTTCGTCGCACAGGTCGAGGAAAGCCGGGTGCGGCGGGTAGTGGCTGGTGCGTACGGCGTTGATGTTGTGCTGCTTCATCAGTACCAGATCACGCCGCATGGTCTCGTCATCCACCGCCCGTCCTGTCTCGGGGTGGAACTCGTGCCGGTTGACCCCGCGCAGCAGTACTCTGCGGCCGTTGATCTTGAACAGTCCGTCCTCGACCGTCACCGTGCGGAAACCGATGCGCAGGGCGATCCGCTCACCGCCGACGGTCAGTTCGGCCTCGTAGAGCCGTGGCGACTCCGCACTCCACGGTTCGACCTGCCCGCTCATCGACTCACCGGTGCGCAGTTCCCAGCCGAGCTCCGGCACGGTGATCTGCCCTGGCGGATCACATTCGACGCGCAGCGTGCCGCGGCCCGTGTTGTGGTCGTACTCGGCGTGCACAGTGTGGTCGCTCGCGGCACCTGCGGGACGGTGCAGAAGTGTGACCTCCCGGAAGATTCCCGGCAGCCACCACATGTCCTGGTCCTCCAGATAGCTTCCGGCGGACCACTGGTGCACCCGGACGGCCAGAACATTGCCGCGGGGCCGCAGCAGTGCTCCGACCGCGAATTCGTGCGGCAGCCTGGAACCTTGGAAGGTGCCGAGCTCCTGTCCGTTCAGCCAGACCCGCGCGCAGGACTCCACCCCCTCGAAGCGCAGCAGCGTCTCACCGGCGTCTTCCACCTCCACACCGTCCGGGGCGGTGTCGCCTGTTGTCGGCAGTGGCCAGTCGGCCGGCAGGTCGAAGACATGGCGGTGGTCGCCGGTCGGGTTCTCGTCCGGGACACGCGGCGGGTCGACGGGGAAGGGGTAGCGGACGTTCGTGTAGGCGGGTGCACCGTGCCCGTGCAGCACCCAGTGGGAAGGGACGGGCAGTTCGCCCCACGCGGCGTCGTCGTAGTCCGGGGCCGCGAAGGCGGCACTGTGCCGGTCGGCGGTGGGGGAGAGGCGGAACTTCCATGCCGTACCGGTCAGCGTGAGGCGGCGCGCGTCGGACCCCGGTGCCCAAGCGCGCGGCGGCAGACAGCCGGTCCCCGGGGAGACGTCCTCGTAGTACGGCACGGGCGGCGGTGCCGAGACAGAGGGCGGACCGGCCGGAGGGGGAGTGCTCATGCGTCTCCTCGGTTTCTGTTTGCTCTTGTGGTTTCTCTCCCACCAACCGGCCCCCTCGCATTCCTACTTCATAACCCGAATGCGTACGGTGAGCGCGACATGACACAGTGGTTTCCATGACGATGCCACCGCCGCCGAACCAGCCGCCAGCGGGCGGCCCACCGCCTCCCGTGCAGCCGCCGGGCGGTTTCGGACCACCCGGGTCCGGTGGCTTCGGTCCGCCTGCCGGAGGCGGCTGGCCCCCTCCGCAGCCGCCCGGCAGGAACAACGGAAAGACGATCGCGGCAGTGGTGGCGGCGGCTGTCGTCGCAATCGCACTCATCACGGCGTCAGTCGTCTTCATGACCCGGGGCGACTCGGACACCGATGCCTCCGCCGGGGGCAAGCCCTCCGCGTCACAGTCGCCCTCGCCCTCGCCGTCCGCCTCGGACGAGCCGAGCGGGATACCGTCCGAAGAGCCTTCCCCGGGTGGTGAGGCGACCGAGTTTCCGGGACCGGGGGAGGAGGACGACGAGCCGTCCGAGGAGCCCGACCAGGACGCCAGCGATGTGCCGTTGCCTTCGTTCCTGCTCCGCGTCGGTGACTGCTACGACCGCTCCAAGGAGCGCGAGGCCGCGGTGGTGACCCGCGACTGCGACAAGTCCCACGACGCGGAGGTCGTCAGCCGCAAGAAGCTCACCGGTACTTACAGCAGCGACGGTGCCGTACGGAGCAAGGCCGACTCGATGTGCCGCACCCTGCTGCGCAACAAGGCGGCCAAACAGCCGGCCGGCACGGTGGGCGGAACACTCATCTCGTATCCGAAATCGAAGAACGTCGGCAAGGCCTTCAGCTACGTCACCTGCAGTCTGACGGCGGGCAAGGGCAAGAAGCTGCACAAACCGCTGGTGTGATTGTTCCGACCGGGTGTGCGCGCCCGACGTACCTCAACACGACGGTCTTCGCGCGTAGTTGAGCCTCCAAAGTTGGCATGGACGCATCGGTCGCGGGGTAAATCCGCCGCGACCGATGTGACAGCTGTTCCTTCCGTGCCTACCCCTGAGAGGCTCCATGAAGCTGCGCAGATGGGCGTCCACGGCCACCGCCGTCGCCGTCTTCCTCGGACTTTCCTCCCTCACCGGAGCCGCGTCCGCATCCGCCGAAGAGACTGCCGCCACCGGCTATGTGGCCCTGGGCGACTCCTACTCCTCCGGAGTGGGCGCCGGGGACTACGAGGGGGGCGACTGCAAGCGGAGCGCGAACGCGTACCCGAAGCTGTGGAACGCCGCCAACTCCCCGTCCTCCTTCGATTTCACAGCCTGCTCCGGCGCGCGGACCGACGACGTGCTCGCCGGTCAGCTCGGCCCCCTCAACTCGTCAACGGGCCTGGTGAGCATCAGCGTCGGTGGCAACGACGCCGGGTTCGCCGACGCCATGACGACCTGCGTCACACAGGGAGAGAGCGCCTGTCTGGCGCGCATCCAGCAGGCCCGTGACTACATCAACAGCACCCTGCCCGGCAAGCTCGACGGCGTCTACAACGCCATCACCGAGAAGGCGCCCTCGGCGAAGGTCGTCGTGCTGGGCTACCCCCACATCTACAAGCTCGGCGGCGACTGCGTCGTCGGCATCAGCGAGAAGTCCCGGGAGGCCATCAACGCCGCGTCCGACGATCTGAACGACGTAACCGCCAAGCGCGCGGCGGACCACGGGTTCAGCTTCGGCGACGTGCGCCCCACCTTCACGGGACACGAGATCTGCTCGGGTGACGAGTGGCTGCACAGTGTCACCTTCCCCGTGGACGAGTCCTATCACCCCACCGCGGCCGGACAGTCCGGCGGCTACCTCCCGGTCCTGGAGGGCCTCGCCTGACAGGCCGCTGCGACGCCGGTGCCGCCGCCCTTGGAACAGGGCGGCGGCACAGGCGCGCTCAGGCCGCTCCGCTGCTGGGCTCCGCCTCGTCGGCCAGGGCTACGGACAAAGCAGCCGCCGGATCCCGTTCCGGGCCGCCTGCCGGCCACCACGAGCCTTGCCGCCTGCGATAGGGCCACCACCGGCCGTCCGGTCCGTAGCGCAGCTGGGCGTCCGTCCCCACAGCCGTCCACCAGGCGCCCGACGCCCGCAGCGTGGGGCGGGGCTCCTCCTCCCCCCAGGCGAGGTCGAGCTGTTCGGCCGCGCGGTGCAGCGCCTCGTCGGACGGTGACCAGCCGCCCTCCAGCACGGTCAGTGCCTCAGCGCCCCCGAACTCCCAGGCACGCACGGCCACCGCGAGCTCGGACTCGGTACGGCCGCAGCCCTCCGCGAGCCGCGAGGCCACCGCGCGTCCAGGTTGTGCGGCCGCGAGCCGTACGGCATCCTCCCAGGCCGTCAGCGGCCGCGGCAGCGGGCGGGTGCCGTGCCCCGGCGAGACGGCCTCCGCGAGCATGCGGCGAGCCGTCGCGGCGGAGTGCGAAGCGAGAAAGGTCAGCGCGTCGACGTCCAGCCCCGGCGCCCCGGCGGCGCCACCCTCCAACGCCGTGATCTGCCCTGTCTCACGTACCGGGGAGGGCGGTTCGGGCAACGGGGGAAGCAGTACTCCCAGCGCGAACGCCTCGGCAGCTTCCACCCCCTGCGACTCCTCCTGCTCCGCAGGCGTCACCGTGGCGCCGGTGGTCTGCCCGGCGGCTCTCGCCGTGCTGCGCTCCTGAAGGGCGTTCAGCAGCTCGCGTTCTCCGCGCCCGCGCATCAGCAGCAGCGCGAACGGGTCCTCGTCCAGCAGCCGGGCCGTCTGGTAGCTGAGCGCGGCAGTGTGCGGACAGTGATCCCACGCTCCGCAAGCACACTCGGGCTCCAAATCACCGATACCGGGCAGCAGCTCGATCCCGACGTCTGCCGCGTCCTCCACCAGGCGGGGCGGCATGTCGCGGTCCAACAGGGCGGCGATATGGCCGGCCTGCTCGACGATCACCTCCAGCAGACGCTCCCACTCGTTCTCGTCCAGCTCGCGCAGCAGCACATCGGCCCGGCACGGCGTGCGGTCCGAGCCGAGCACCACGGCGGTGATGCGACCAGGCCGCACGGAGACGGCACCTACCGCGCCCTTCCGGGCGAACGCACGGCCCCGCTTGAGCTGTGCGTTGTCCAGCGCGGTCTCCTCGAGCGCCTTCAGCCATGTCTGCCCCCACCAGGTGCGGGCGAAGCCCTGGCCACGAGCAGGGGGCAACGGTGCGAAGACCCGCTCCCGGTCACCGGATCCGCTACGGTCCATCCGATCGCTGTCGTCCATCACGCCGGTGTCGTCCGTCCCCCCGTTCGCGTCCAACTCCGCTTCCTCTTCGTGCGTCGTCCCGTACTCGCTCAACGCCCCACCTTCCGCAGCTCGACGAGCTCCGCCAACTCGGCATCCGTCAGCTCGGTCAGCGCCGTCTCGCCGGAGCCCAGTACGGCGTCCGCGAGTGCCTGTTTGCGCCGCAGCATGTCGGCGATACGGTCCTCGATGGTTCCCTCGGTGATGAGTCGGTGGACCTGTACGGGCTGGGTCTGGCCGATGCGGTAGGCGCGATCGGTCGCCTGGGCCTCGACCGCCGGGTTCCACCAGCGGTCGTAATGGATGACATGGCTCGCCCGGGTGAGATTCAGTCCTGTTCCGGCTGCCTTGAGGGAGAGCAGAAACACCGGTGCGGCACCTTCCTGGAAGCGGCGCACCATCTCCTCGCGCCGAGCCACCGGGGTGCCGCCGTGCAGACACTGGCTCGCCACACCACGTGTAGCCAGATGGCGTTCCAGCAGATGCGCCATCTGCACGTACTGCGTGAAGACGAGCACGCTCGCCTCCTCCGCGAGAAGGGTGTCCAGCAACTCGTCCAGCAGTTCCAGCTTCCCCGAACGGCCCGGAAGCCGGCCGCTGTCCTCCTTGAGGTACTGCGCGGGGTGGTTGCAGATCTGTTTGAGAGCGGTGAGCAGCTTGACCACCAGCCCGCGCCGCTCGAACCCGTCGGTACCGTGCAGCGCCGCCAGGCTCTCCCGGACCACGGCCTCGTACAGCCCGGCCTGTTCGGTGGTCAAAGAGACCGCCCGGTCCGTCTCCGTCTTCGGAGGCAGCTCGGGCGCGATGCCGGGGTCGGTCTTGTGCCGCCGCAGCAGGAACGGCCTCACAAGCCGCACCAGCCGCTCAGCCGCCACCGGATCACCGCCCTCGGCAGCGTCCGCGTAGTGCCTGCGGAACGTGCCGAGCCGACCCAGGAGCCCAGGGGTGGTCCAGTCGAGGACCGCCCACAGCTCCGAGAGGTTGTTCTCCACCGGTGTGCCTGTCAGCGCCACCCGTGCCCGAGCGGGAAGTGTCCGCAGCGCCTCGGCGGTGGCGGCGAACGGATTCTTCACGTGCTGGGCCTCGTCCGCGACGACCATGCCCCACACCTCGCCCTCGCCGGGGAGCAGCCGGTCGGCGTCCAGTCGCATCGTGCCGTAGGTGGTCAGCACGAACTCGCCCTCGCGCAGCTGCTCAAGGGAGCGGCCCGGACCGTGGTAGCGACGTACAGGGGTGCCGGGGGCGAACCGTTCGATCTCCCGCTGCCAGTTGCCCATCAGCGAGGCGGGACACACCACCAGGGTTGGACCGGCGGTCTCCTCGGTCTGCTGCCTGCGCAGGTGGAGCGCGATCAGGGTGATGGTCTTGCCCAGGCCCATGTCGTCGGCGAGGCAGCCCCCGAGACCGAGCGAGGTCATCCGGTGCAACCAGTCCAGACCGCGCAACTGGTAGTCGCGCAGTGTGGCCCGCAGTTCGGCGGGCGGTGGCAAGGGCGGCTCCTCGCGGCGCTCCGGATCGGAGAGCCGTTCCCGGAGCGCTTCCAGCCACCCGGCGGCCTCGACCTCGACACGTTCGCCCTTCTGCTCGGCCGTACCGGTGAGGACGGCGTTCAGGGCTTCGAGCGTGCCGACCTTGTGGTCCTCGAGCTGTCGGGCTGCCTGTATCTCCTCCGGGTCGACGAGCACCCACTGGTCGCGCAGTCGCACCAGTGGCCGTCCCGCTTCGGCCAACTGGTCGAGCTCGGCCCGGGTCACCTCCTGGCCCCCGATGGCGAAGCGCCAGTCGAAGCGCAGCAGTGCGTCCGGGGAGAGCTGGGAGGGAAGTCCCGCGGTGTACGGGGACTTCCCTCTCGCGCCGGTCTCTTCCGTCTCGTCCCCCGGGCCGATCACGGCGCGTGAGGTGAGCGAGCGAGCGAACTCGCGCGGCCAGTGCACCTGGACACCGGCTGCCGCCAGTGCGCGGGGCACCGAGGTGCCCAACAGTTCGGCGATTTCCTCGTCGGCGAGGTCGATCGCGTCAGGGACCGCTGCCGAGAGCAGGGGAGTGAGCGCGTCCCAGGCTGCCGCCGCCCGACGCAGCGCGAGCAGCGCGTCCGTGCGCGCCCGTGGGCCGAACCGCTCGGCGAGGGGCGACGTACCTGCCCAGACCTCTGCCGCGTCGGCGATCAGTGTGCTGTCGGCCGGGGTGTGGAGCTGCAGCACTCCGCGGAAGGCGGGATCCCGTCGGCCCTCCTGCGTCTTGTGTTCGCTCACCCCCCGTTCTGGCGCGTCGTCCGTCGGAGGCAGACCGTCGATCTCGATGCGCAGCGACAGCCGGACCCCCGCATCGATTCCTGCTGCCACATCGGCGGCCCATTCCCGCAGTTCGGGTACGGCGAGTGGTTCGTCACCCGTGAAGGCTGGTGCTCCGACTGCCAGCGGAGCGGCAGGGGTGCGCGGAAGCGTGTCGGCGACGGCGTCCAGGAAGCTCCGCACCGAAGGGCCGGGGGCCGGCATGCGGAGCGGACCGGGTCCGGGCAGTGGGACAGCGTGCGCGTCCGGAGGCATCGCAGCGGCCAGTTCCGCCACTGTGGTGGTGTCGTCGCTCGTGAGCG
Source organism: Streptomyces sp. B15 (assembly GCF_018070605.1). Lineage (NCBI taxonomy): Bacteria > Bacillati > Actinomycetota > Actinomycetes > Kitasatosporales > Streptomycetaceae > Streptomyces > Streptomyces sp. B15. The sequence goes on along the minus strand of NZ_JAGPXJ010000020.1, from coordinate 67,566 downwards.
GGCCCAGCCGCCAGGCATCGAAACCGGCGGGGCTCAGCCCTGGCAGCAGCCGGCCCTGGGCAGCCAGCCGCAGTGCGAACAGCGCGGTGGCGCCCCAGAAGGCCGTCGTGGGCTCTGTGCCCTCCTCCATGCGTGCGGCGTACGCCCTGGTGAGAACCGGAAGGGCCACGGCCACAGGGAGCGTGACCGCGGGAACTGTGCGGGTCTCCACGCCGCCCTCGGTCGGGACGGCAACCGTCAGCTCGACGGTTTCAGCGGAACGATGATCGTTGCTGTCCGCGTCGCCGGCCTGTGGGCCGGGCGGTGCGGGGAGGGTTCTGTCAGTGGGCTGGGAGACTCCCTCGGGGTGCCGGAAGGCGATCCGGGAGCAGCGTGGCGGGTCTGCGGGCAGAAAGACGGCCACACAGTGGGTGAGCTGGGACATCCAGGAAGTGCTTGCCAGGGTCTCGGCCACAGTGCTGATGCATTCCTCAAATTTGACTAGCGAGCGGGAGCGGTCGAGGGTACATCACCTCGGGCCCAGGTGTGACACACCGGGGAAAATCGCGCGCAGGGGGCCGCGAACCCGCGAGCGGGCGGCGCAGAGGGAACCCGCCGCGCCCGGATGGCGTTCAATGGAGTGAGAGGCGGAGATACCGGACTGGACAGCAGTGGGTGTGCCGCCGGTGCGGAGGAGGTACCGAGATGACCAATCGAGCAAAAGTCGCCGTCGGCGGGGTAGCGGTCGGACTGCTGCTGTGGTGGCTGACGTCGTTCTGGATCGCTCTGCTGGTGATCGTGGGCGTCCCCGCGGTCGCCTATCTGACGCTCGACTCCTCGCAACGGCGGAGGCTGCGCAGAGTCAGCCGCAAGGAACTCGGCCGCTAGCAGTGGCCGTACGCCTTGCCCCCACTGACCGGGCCTTTCCGCCGGGGCCCGGGCTCGGGAGTCCGGCCGCAGGGGAGCGCTGAAGGGCGCGTCGAAGCCGCAATGGATCCATCGCAACCCCTGGCGGATCCGTCGGAACGACGTGTGTCGGGCGCACTCACGCCGGGGACAGGCGTCGGCATGTTTCGGTGTGGCCCGTCACGCCGCCGGACGCAGTGCGATCCCGTCGAGCGCCGAGAGGAGCTCGGGCAGTTCACGACCGCGGCCCACCGGGCGCACCTCACCGGGCGCTTCGTCCAGCAGGACGAAGGCGATGTCGTCGGTGCGCGCCACCACACTCCACCCGGGGCCGTCCGCGCGCAGCGTGCGGGCATCGCCCGAGGCGAAGGCGGACCGTATCCGCCCGGGCGGCGGAGGCGTCTCCAGATAGGCCCGCACTTCCTCCAGGACACGCTGCACCTGGGTGTCGGTTTCGGCTTCTCCTCCCGACTCCACGAACTCCACGTCCTCCTCGACCTGCGCCCGCCACTGCGCCCACTGGAGCGCTATCTCGTCCGCACCGAGACGCCGCTGGGCGGGTCCCCAGCCGGAGGTGTCCGGCGGCGAGAGCACCGGGCCGCTCGTGTCGAGCTCCGCATCCAGCACGGGGTCGTGCGGCTCGGGAAGGCCGGGTGCGGAGACGGCGAGCGACAGCGGCCATCCGGGCAGCACCGCGGCGACGTCCCGTTCGTCGGGAGACAGATCGGCTTCCATGCCACAGTCCCATGCCGCCACGGCACAGGCCACCTGCGTCACGTCCTCGGTCACCACGGTCCAGCGCGCACCGGTGCCGTCCTGCCCCAGTACCAGCCCGTACCCCTCGGCGTAGGGCTCCAGCCCCAGCACGGCGCATGCCGCGGGGTAGTCGTCCCCCAGCACACTCGGGAACTGCGCGGGCGTCAGCAGCACGGCAGTCAGCACATAGAGCGAATCTTCCTCTTCCGCGGCCACCGGTGACCTCCCCTTCCTGGCGGATCTCGGTGACGATAGCCCTCGGAGCGCGTCCGCGACAGATGGAATGGGTCCGCGGCAGGCAGCCGAAATGTGTCCGTGACAGACGCAGTGAATCCGATGAGAGGGGCACCACGTGCGGCGCTACGACCGGCTCAGGCACATCCTCCAGCTGGACCCGGAAGAGGACTCGCACGAGATCTACCGACTGATCGCCGCCTATGAGTTCCCCTGGGACTTCACCCGAGCTCTCGAACTCGCCCTGTACCGGACCTACGCCGTACCCAGCATCGGCAGACTGCTGGCCCGTACCGCCGAGCTGACCGACCACTCGCAGAAGCGCTACGACGACACTGCGCTCCTCCTGGACACCGTCGTCGAGCACGGCTTCGAGAGCGCGCAGGGGCGCACGGCCATCCGCCGGATCAACCAGATGCACCGCGCCTACGACATCACCGACGACGACATGCGTTACGTCCTGTGCACATTCGTCGTCATGCCCAAGCGCTGGCTCGACACCTACGGCTGGCGCCGTCTGACCCATCACGAGCTGCGGGCCGTCAGCCACTACTACCGCACGCTCGGGCGCCACATGGGCATCAAAGAGATCCCCCGCAGCCACGAGGAGTTCGAGGACTTTCTCGACTCCTACGAAGAGACCCACTTCGGGTGGGACGAAGGGGCGCGGAAAGTCTCCGATGCGACCCTTGATCTGATGGCCTCCTGGTATCCGCGTCCGCTCGCCCCCGTGGTGCGCGGTGCCAGCCTGGCCCTGCTGGACGACTCCTTGCTACGGGCCTTCCGCTACGACGAGCCCGGGGGGCTCGCCCGTCGACTGACGAGGGGTGCGCTGCGGCTCCGGGGGCGGGGCGTCCGGCTGATGCCGCCTCGCCGCAGGCCGCACTACGCCCGGCAGAATCCGGAGATCAAGAGCTACCCCGGCTACCCGGGCGATTACCGCATCGCGGACCTCGGCACCTTCCCGGCCGGAGGCGTCTCGGCCTGCCCGGTGCCTCATGTGCCGAATGTGCCGAAGGAAGAACCGGGGCGCTCCTGACAGGCGGGGCGGCGGGGCTGTGCGTTGGAGCCCGGACTTCCCACGCCTGCGCACCGAGAGGTCTCAGGCCCCGGCACGCCCGGTGGGTCACTCCGCTTCCCGCTCGGCGAGTGCGAGATACCGGTCGTCCCGGTCCACGTACGACAGCAACCGCCAGCCGGTGGCGGCCAGCAGGATACGCAAGCGCGGTTCGGCCCGGATGTCGTCCGGGGTGATCTGCCTGCCCTGCCGGGCCGCCAGCGCGGCGCGGCCCACCGGGTGGAAGAGCGCCAGACGGCCCTGCGGGCGTACCACGCGGGCCAGTTCGCGCAGTCCGCTGTCCGGGCCGGGGAGGTGGGAGATCAGCCCGGCTCCGAACACGGCGTCCAGACAGCGGTCCCGCAACGGCAGTCGGGAGACGTCCGCGAGCAGCAGCGTGGCAGTCCGGTGCCGACCGGCCCGGACGGCCTCGTCCAGCATCGCGGGAGTGAGGTCGGCGCCCAGCACGGTTCCGTCCGGGCCCACCGCGGCACGCAGCTCGGGTAGGGCCCGCCCGGTGCCGCACCCCGCGTCGAGCACCGTGTCGCCGGGCCGCAGGGCGGTTTCCTCCACGGCCGCGGCGAACGCCGGACCATCGTCGGGGAACCGGGTGTCCCAGCGCGCGGCCCGCTCGCCGAAGAAGGCCCGGACCGCCGCCCGGTCGTCTGCCAAGTCGTGTGTCATGCTCCTCATCTTCCCGCGTGCGGGCAGATGAGGAGTGGAAGCCTGCACTTCCGTTCGGCGATGCCGTTGTGACAGGTGCGACAGGGGAGTAACTGTGCGCAACAGAACAGGACCTTGTGGTTGCTCACTGTGCTCTTGTGGGTAAGGGTGGCACGGCAGATGCCGAGGAAAAGGGGGCGCGTGGTGGCACTGAACACGGGACTCGACTGGTTGCTGGACGACCTCACGAAGCGGATCTCGTCGGTCCGGCACGCGCTGGTCCTCTCCAACGACGGGTTGGTGACCGGGAGCAGCCACGATCTGGAGCGGGAGGACGCGGAGCATCTGGCCGCGGTCTCGTCCGGGCTGCACAGCCTGGCCAAGGGGTCCGGTCAGCACTTCAAGGCCGGACGAGTGCGCCAGACCATGATCGAGTTCGATGAGGGAGTGCTCTTCGTGATGGCCGCCGGGGACGGCAGCTGTCTGTGCGTCCTCGCCGAAGCCGAAGCGGACATCGGCCAAGTCGCCTACGAGATGACACTTTTGGTCAACCGCGTCGGCGAACACTTGGGGCTGGCAGCGCGAAACGGTAACTGACCTGCGGTTCCGCAAAGTTATCCACAGGCTCGGCGGGAATCGCGGCAGCGGGCTATCGTCGTTTTCACGCAAGGTAGCCGAGTACCGACGGGGGATGACGATATGCGAGCCAAGCCTGGGGACCGCCGCGCGCCGGCGCCGTTCCGCCACGCGGCCGACGTGGCGATGCGCACGGCCGCGAAGGAGCTGGGGCTGCGTCCCAAAGAGTTCGAACTGGCGGTGCAGACCGAGCATGTACGCACGGTGCCGGGGCCGCCGGGAGGAGCCCGCCGGGTGCCACGCCAAGAGCTGGAGCGGATCAAGGGGGCGCCGGATTTCCCCGGCGGGCTGCGGGAGCGGCTGCGCGTCATGGGCGCGAGTGAGGCCTCCGAACTGCTGGACATCAGCCCGGCCCGGTTCGCCCGCCTCGCCAGGGCCGGTTGTTTCGGCCCGGCCAGCTTCTATGTGAACCGGTATCGCACGGTGGTGTGGCTCTATCTGGTGGCAGAACTGCGGGATTTCGCGGAGAACAATCCGACGCTGCTGACCGGACGGCTGCCGGCGGGTATGCGGGCAAAGCTCCAGGCCGGCACCGACCATCGAGCCCGCTGCTGGCGGCAGCGGCGCCTCAACCAGTTGGTGCGGCACGCCGCCGGCCCCTGGGAGCAGGCTGCGGTACGAGCGAGTGTGCTGGACGACGCCACTATCGCCGAGGCCGTGCCCGACCCCGGCGAGCGGGCCCGGCTCGAGACGCTGCGCCCGTGCTTCCTGGAGGTGCGCAGCGTTTCGAAGGCCACCCGGGACACCCTGGCGGAGCTGTGTCTTGCCGAGGGCGAGGAGGAGGTCCGTTGGCACCGGTTCCTGCTGGACGCGGAGCTGGAGACGGCCAGGGCCGCCGAGGCGGTCGCAGCCGCGCCTGCCCTCCGCCCCTGGGCCACGTCCCGGTCGGCGCCCGACCTGGAGGAAGGGCATCCCCTCCAGCCGGTTCCGGAGGTGGGCGCACGGCCCGATCCCGGTACCGCGCGGCCGGTTGCGGGACCCCCTTCCGTCGCGGTTCCCCGGCGGCGCTGGTCGCTGCTGCGGCGCCGCAGGCCGAAGCCCGCCGCTCGCCCGGCCCGGTGAAGTGGTGGCTTGGTGGGCCCCGGTGAACCGGAGCCGTTCCCGGCGCCGCTCCTGTGCCGCCCAGGTTCGCCGGGTGCTCCCGCGCCGCGCGGACCCACCAGGCCGGCCGAGCAACCGGCGAAGGGCTCAGGGCGAGGTGGCCTGCCCCTGGGCCTCCTCCTGAGCCGGAGCAGGGGGCGTCTCGTTCCGCTCGGGGCGGTGCGGGCGGAACAGCCCCTCCTGCATCACGGAGACGATCAACCTGCCCTCGCGGTCGAAGATCTGGCCCCGGGCAAGACCCCGCGCACCCGTGGCGATGGGTGACTCCTGCTGGTAGAGGAACCACTCGTCGGCACGGAACGGCCGATGGAACCACATGGCGTGGTCCAACGAGGCGGTATCGAAGTTCCGCGGCCCCCACAGCGGCTCGACGGGCAGGCGTACCGCGTCGAGCAGCGTCATGTCGCTGGCGTAGGTCAGTGCGCAGGTGTGCACGAGCGGGTCGTCACCGAGGGACCCGATCGCGCGCATCCACACCGCGCTGCGCGGCTCGACCCCTTCGAGCTCGGAGGGGTTCCACCGCAGCCGGTCCACGTAGCGCAGGTCGAAAGCCTGTCGTCGGGCCATGCGCTCCAGCGGCACAGGCAGCGAGCCCAGGCGCTCTCGGATCTCGTCCGCGAGTTGCGGAAGGCTCTCGGGCTCCGGCACCCGCGGCATCGGCATCTGGTGCTCGAAACCGGGCTCTCGAATATGAAAGGAGGCGGTCAGATTGAAGATCGTGCGGCCCTGCTGGACGGCGACCACGCGGCGCGTGGTGAAGGACCGCCCGTCCCGGACCCGCTCCACCTGGTACACGATCGGCACTCCGGGGATGCCAGGACGCAGGAAGTACGCGTGCAGCGAGTGCACGGGGCGCTCCTCGTCCACGGTCCGCCCCGCCGCCACCAGTGCCTGTCCGGCCACCTGCCCGCCGAAGACCCGCTGGAGTGACTCGTGGGGACTCCGGCCCCGGAAGATGTTGAGGTCGATCTCTTCGAGGTTCAGCAGATCGACAAGGCGTTCGGCAGGGCTGGGCCCGGTCATCTCATGCGTTCCTCTCTCACGTCCGGGTCGGCAGTCGCGCTGGGAAGCGCGCTGGGTGCCGCACTCACATCGGGCCGACGTCGGTCACCTTGACCACCGCACGACCCTCCTCGTCCGAGGCGACGAGATCGACCTCGGCCGAGATACCCCAGTCATGATCGCCACGCGGATCGGCGAAAGTCTGCCGGACGCGCCACAGCCGGTCCTCCGGGACCTCCTCGATCTTCAGCAGACGCGGACCACGGGCGTCCGGCCCGGTGCCCAGCTCGTCGTACTCGTCCCAGTAGGCGTCCATGGCATCGGCCCACGCGTCCTCGTCCCAGCCGGCCTCCCCGTCGAGGTCGCCCAGCTCGGCGACCTTGTCCATGGCGGCCAGCTCCACCCGGCGGAACATCGCGTTGCGCACCAGGACCCGGAAGGCCCGGGGATTGGCGGTGACCGGCTTGACCTGGTCGGCGCGTTCCTGGGCCTCCTCCGCCGTCTCGTCCTCCGGGTTGGCCAGCTGCTCCCACTCGTCCAGCAGACTGGAGTCGACCTGCCGGACCATCTCACCGAGCCACTCGACGATGTCCTGGAAGTCTTCCGACTTGAGGTCGTCGGGGACGGTGTGCTCGAGAGCCTTGTAGGCGCCGGCCAGGTAGCGCAGGACGATGCCCTCCGTGCGGGCGAGCTCGTAGAAGGAGACGAACTCGCTGAAGGTCATCGCGCGTTCGTACATGTCGCGGATGACCGACTTCGGGGAGAGCGCATGGTCCCCGACCCATGGGTGGGACTTGCGGTAGAGCCCGTAGGCGTGGAAGAGCAGCTCTTCGAGGGGCTGGGGGTAGCTGATGTCCATCAGCCGCTCCATCCGCTCCTCGTACTCGATCCCGTCGGCCTTCATCTGGGCCACGGCCTCGCCCTTGGCCTTGTTCATCTGCGCGGCGAGGATCTGGCGCGGGTCGTCCAGCGTCGACTCGACGACCGAGACCATGTCCAGCGCGTAGGAGGGCGACTCGGGGTCCAACAGCTCGAAAGCAGCGAGGGCGAAGGTGGAGAGCGGCTGGTTGAGGGCGAAGTCCTGCTGGAGGTCGACGGTCAGTCGGATGGTGCGGCCCTCGGAGTCCGGCTCGTCCAGCCGCTCGACGATGCCGCCGTCCAGCAGCGAGCGGTAGATGGCGATGGCCCGGCGAATGTGCCGCAGCTGGGAGCGGCGGTCCTCGTGGTTGTCCTCCAGCAGCCGCCGCATCTGGGTGAACGCGTCACCGGGGCGGGCGATCACGGAGAGCAGCATGGCGTGCGTCACCCGGAAGCGGGAGGTCAACGGCTCCGGGTCGGAGGCGATCAGCTTCTCGAAGGTCTGCTGACCCCAGCTGACGAACCCCTCCGGGGCCTTCTTGCGCACCACCTTGCGGCGCTTCTTCGGGTCGTCCCCCGCCTTCGCGAGCGCCTTCTCGTTCTCGATCACATGCTCGGGGGCCTGGGCGACGACGAAGCCGGAGGTGTCGAAGCCCGCGCGTCCGGCCCGGCCCGCGATCTGGTGGAACTCGCGGGCGCGCAGTGTGCGCACCCGGCTGCCGTCGTACTTGGTGAGCGCGGTGAACAGCACCGTCCGGATGGGGACGTTGACACCGACACCGAGGGTGTCCGTGCCGCAGATGACCTTCAGCAGCCCTGCTTGCGCAAGCCGCTCGACCAGCCGCCGGTACTTCGGCAGCATCCCCGCGTGGTGCACGCCGATGCCGTGCCGCACGTAGCGGGAGAGGTTGCGGCCGAACTTGGTGGTGAAGCGGAAATTGCCGATGACCTTGGCGATCTCGTCTTTCTCCGCGCGGGTCGACATATTGATACTCATCAGTGCCTGTGCCCGCTCCACGGCCTGCGCCTGCGTGAAGTGCACGATGTAGACCGGCGCCTGGTGGGTCTCCAGCAGCTCGGTCAGCGTCTCCGTCAGCGTCGTCGTGCGGTACTCGTACGACAGCGGAACCGGGCGTGTCGCGGAGCGCACGACCGCCGTGGGGCGGCCGGTGCGGCGGGTCAGGTCCTCCTCGAAGCGGGAGACATCGCCCAGCGTCGCCGACATCAGGATGAACTGCGCCTGCGGCAGCTCCAGCAGCGGGATCTGCCAGGCCCAGCCCCGGTCGGGCTCGGCGTAGAAATGGAACTCGTCCATCACCACCTGGCCGATGTCGGCATTCGCTCCGTCACGCAGCGCGATGGAGGCGAGCACTTCGGCGGTGCAGCAGATGACAGGAGCGTCCGCGTTGACCGAGGCGTCACCGGTGAGCATGCCGACGTTCTCAGTGCCGAAGAGCTTGCACAGGTCGAAGAACTTCTCCGAGACCAGTGCCTTGATCGGAGCCGTGTAGAAGGTGACCTTGTCCTGTGCGAGTGCGGCGAAGTGAGCCCCTGCCGCGACCAGACTCTTACCCGAACCCGTCGGGGTCGACAGGATCACGTTCGCCCCCGAGACCACCTCGATCAGTGCCTCCTCCTGGGCGGGATAGAGCGAGATACCCCGCTCTTCCGCCCATCCGGAGAAAGCCTCGAAAAGGGCATCGGGATCGGCGTCGCTCGGCATCTGGTCGATAAGGGTGGCTGTCACGCCCCCCATACTGCCTGCTGCCCCGGCCGATCAGGGAACCGGTGGGTTCTCGATGATCACCGGGCGCTACGCTGTGTCGTCGAACGGGCGTCAGACCCGAACGGGAGCAGCGCGGGGGCGCGGGGCGCGGGCCCGGCGGCGGAGCCGCGAGGCACGCGATACGAAGGACAGGGCGGGGATACGCATGATGGGACCGGCGCACTCGCTGTCGGGAGCAGCTGCCTGGCTCGGCGTAGGGGCCGCCGCGGCTGTGCTGGACCATCCGATGCCCTGGCCGGTGGTGGTCGTCGGCGCGCTGCTGTGCGCGGGCGCCGCGTTGGCGCCCGACCTCGACCAGAAGTCCGCCACCATCTCCCGGGCCTTCGGCCCTCTCTCCCACGTCTTGTGCGGCGTGGTCGACAAGCTGTCCACCGCTGTCTACAACGGCACTCGCTCGCGGGGCGAGCGGCGCCGCTCCGGAGGCCACCGCACACTCACCCACACCTGGCCCTGGGCTCTGTTCATAGGTACGGGCTTCTCCGCGGCCGCCGCCATCTGGGACCGCTGGGCCGTGCTGGTCATCCTTTTCATCCATGTGGTGCTCGCTGTCGAGGGCCTGCTGTGGCGGATGGCCCGGGTCTCCAGCGATGTGCTGGTGTGGCTGCTGGGAGCCGCCTGCGCCTGGATCCTGGCCGGGGTGCTGGAGAAGCCGGGCAACGGTGCGGACTGGCTGTTGACCGGAGACGGCCAGGAGTACCTGTGGATGGGGCTGCCCATCGTGCTGGGCGCGATGGTGCACAACATCGGCGACGCCCTGACCATCTCCGGCTGTCCGGTCCTGTGGCCGATTCCGATAGCGGGCAAGCGGTGGTACCCGCTGGGCACACCCCGCTTCATGCGCTTCCGCGCCGGCGCCTGGGTCGAGAACGCCATACTGATGCCCGCCTTCATGGTGCTGGGCGGAGCCGGCAGCCTGGTCGCCTTCGGATTCATAGGAAGCTGACCCGTCGCGTCGGCCGGCTCCTGGGGTCAGCCGTGCCAGGAGCGCCACAGCGCCGCGTACGGGCCGTTCGCCGCCACCAGCGTTCGGTGGCTGCCCAGTTCGCTGATACGGCCGTCCTCCACCACGGCGATGACATCGGCGTCGTGCGCCGTGTGCAGGCGGTGCGCGATCGCGACCACCGTGCGCCCTTCCAGTACCTTGGCGAGAGACCGCTCCAGGTGCCGAGCGGCCCGGGGGTCCAGCAGGGACGTCGCCTCGTCCAGTACAAGGGTGTGCGGGTCGGCCAGCACCAGTCGGGCGAGCGCGATCTGCTGGGCCTGAGCTGGGGTGACGGTCAGCCCGCCCGAACCGACCTCGCTGTCCAGCCCGTCCCCGAGCGCCCGCACCCAGCCGTCGGCGTCGACCGCGCCCAGCGCGGCCCACAGCTCCGCGTCCTCGGCGCCCTGCCGGGCGAGCAGCAGGTTGTCGCGCAGGGTACCGACGAAGACGTGGTGCTCCTGGTTGACCAGCGCCACATGGCGGCGCACCTCCTCGGCGGGCAGCTCGCTCAACTCGGCGCCGCCCAGGGTGACCTCGCCTCGCCGCGGTCCGTAGATACCGGCCAGCAGCCGTCCCAGCGTCGACTTCCCGGCGCCCGACGGGCCGACCAGCGCGACGCGGCTGCCGGGGGCGACCTCCAGCGTGACCCCGTGCAGCACATCGACATCCGCGTGGTAGCCGAAGCGCACCTCCCTGGCGCGCACCTCCTTACCCTCGGGCGCGGTGCCGCTGCCGCCTTCCGGTTCGATCTCCCGCACCCCCACCAGCCGGGCGAGCGAGACCTGGGCGACCTGGAGCTCGTCGTACCAGCGCAGGATCAGCCCCACGGGCTCGACCAGCATCTGGGCGAGCAGGGCGCCGGTCGTCAGCTGTCCGACGCTGATCCACCCCTGGAGGACGAAGACACCGCCCAGCAGCAGTACGCCACCCATGATCAGCATGTTGCTGAGATTGACGGTGGGGAAGAGCACCGTGCGCAGCCACAGTGTCCTGCGCTCCCAGGCCGTCCACTCGGCGACGCGGCGCTCGGAGAGCGCCACCCGGCGTGCGCCCAGCCGGTGGGCCTCCACGGTCCTGCCCGCGTCCACCGTCTCGGCGAGTGCCGCCGCCACCGCCGCGTATCCTGCGGCCTCCGCGCGGTAGGCGTGCGGTGCCCGGCGGAAGTACCACCGACAGCCGACGACCAGCACGGGCAGCGCGAGCACCACGGTCAACGCCAACGGCGGCGCGGTGACACACAGTGCCCCGATCAGCAGCGCGGCCCACACCAGGCCGATCGCCAGCTGAGGGACGGCCTTCCGCATGGCGTCGGCCAGCCGGTCGATATCGGTGGTGATCCGGGAGAGCAGATCGCCCGTCCCGGCCCGTTCCAGCACGCTGGGCGGCAGCCCCACGGAGCGGACGAGGAAGTCTTCACGCAAGTCGGCGAGCATCTCCTCGCCCAGCATCGCGCCACGCAGCCGCACCTGCTGGGTGAAGACCGTCTGCACCAGCAGCGCGAGTGTGAACCAGACGGTGATGCGCCCCAGTTGCAGCTCGCGATCTCCGGCTGCCAGATCGTCCACGAGCCCGCCCAGCAGCGCCGGCCCCACCATCGACGCCACGACGGCGACGCTGTTCACGGCCACGATCAGCAGGAACGAACGCCGGTGCCGCCGCAGCAGCTCACGCACATAGGACCGGACCGTCGCGGGGGAGCCGACCGGGAGGATCGTGACGTCCTCGGGGGCCGACGGGTCGTAGTCGGGTTCGGGCACGCCGATGCGCCGGGTGCGCCACTGCCGGGGGTCCGGGCGTTCCTCACTCGTCGCCGTAGTGCTCTGGGGGCTCACGCGGATTCGACTCCCTCGGTATGTGCGGCTTTGGTCCGCCGGCCCGCCCGCACCGGAGCGGCGTCCTGCGGCTCGCGGGTGACCACGGTCCGGTATGCCGCGTCTGAGTGGAGGAGCTGCCGGTGGGTGCCGGTGACCGCGGCAGCCGTTCCATCGACGAAGACGACCCGATCGGCGCGGTCGAGCAGCAGCGGGCTGGAGGAGAAGACCACGGTCGTCCGCCCGGACCTGAGTTTGACGAGCTCGCGGGCGATGCGTGCTTCCGTGTGGGAGTCGACGGCCGAGGTGGGTTCGTCCAGGATCAGTACTTCCGGGTCGGTGAGCAGTGACCGCGCCAGCGCGAGACGTTGGCGTTGGCCGCCGGAGAGGGACCGTCCCCGTTCGGTGATCCGGGCCCGCATCGGATCACCGTCGGCGTCCGGGCTGCCCTGCACCAGCGCCTTGAGGACATCGCCGCACTGGGCGGCCTCGAGCACCTGGGCGGAAGTCACCTGGCCGGAGGAGGGCACGTCCAGCAACTCGGCGAGTGTGCCCGAGAGCAGTACCGGGTCCTTGTCCTGTACGAGGACGGCGGCCCGAGCCTGCTCCAGCGGCATACCGTCGAGCGGCACCCCGTCCAGCAGCACCGAGGCGGGTGCGTCCCGCTCCTCGCCGTCTCCCGTCCGGTCGGCTTCCGGGTGCACCGCTCCGGCCCGGTCTTCCTCGCCGGGCTCTCGGGCGCTCCCACCCAGGACGGCCGCGTCGCTCCGACCATGGACAGCCGCGTCGCTCCCCTCCACATCAGCCGTGTCACTCCCGGCCCAGGCTTCCGCGTCACTCCCGCCGGAAACGTCGGCCTCGGAAGCGGGGTGCCCGCCCAGCCGTTCCGCGAGACGCCCGGCAGCGTCCGGGTCACCACAGACGACCGCGGTGAGCTGTCCGGGCGGGGCGTGCAGGCCGGTGCCGGGGTCGTACAGCCCCACCGGGGCTCGCGTCTCGGCAGTCGCTGCCTGGACCTGTCCCTCCTCCGTGGGTATGCCGGCTCGCGCCGCGTCGTGGTCCTCGCCGGGCCGCCGCAGACCCAGCACCCGTGCGGCGCGGGTGGCGGACGGACGGGAGAAGGAGTACGACATGGCGAACTCGCCGAAGAGCTGGAGCGGAAGGAGCAGGAAGCTGACCGCGCCGTAGACCATGACCAGTTCACCCACCGCGATCCGTCCGTCCAGCGCCAGCCGGGCGCCGTACCACACGACGCCGACCAGCAGCAGCCCCGGCAGTGCCACTTGGAGCGCCTCGATGAACGACCACATCCGCGCCGTGCGCACGGCTGCGTGCCGCACCTGCTGGGAGGCTCGCCGGTAACGGTCGAGGAAGAGGTCCTCACCACCGATGCCGCGCAGCACCCGCAGGCCGGCGACCGTGTCGGCGGCCAGCTCCGTCGCCCGTCCCGCCCGCTCGCGTTGTGTGTCGGCACGCCGGGTGGCTCTCGGCAGCAGTGGCAGCACGGTCAGCGCCAGGGCGAGCATGCCCGCGCAGGCCAGCAGCCCCAGCTGCGGCTGGTAGACCACCAGCGCGGCGCAGACACCCAGGGTCGTCAGCAGAGCGGCGCTGAAGCGGGAGACCGCCTCGACGCACCAGCCGATACGCTCGATGTCGCCGGTCGATACCGCGACCACTTCCCCGGCGGCGACGCGGCGGGTGAGGGTGGCGCCCAGGGCCGCCGTGCGGCGTGCCAGCAGCTGCTGGATGCGTGCTGCCGCGGTGATCCAGTTGGTGACGGCGACCCTGTGCAGCATGGTGTCGCCGACTGTCACCGCTACGGTCACCACTGCCATCGCGGCCCCGGCCAGTGCCAGGTCGCTGCCCGAGTTGTGCACCACGGCGGTCACGGCCAGCCCGGCGACGGCGGGGAACGAGGCGATCGAGGCGAGCTGCAGCACCCCCCAGCCCAGCGCCTTGAGCTGTCCGCCCAACTGCATGCGCCCAAGCCAAAGGAGCAGCCGGAAACCCGACCTGACGTCGGGAACGCCGGGGTCGCTGTAAGGGAGATCGCGAATCTGCATGACGTTCCAAGGTCTCGGAACCGCACGAGCTCGGGGAGCGGTACGGGCACAGGTGCGGAGGCTGGTACGGGCACGAGCAGGGACGGCGGCACACGGAAGGCGGGCATGCGGGCAGGCGGCAGAGGTCCTGCGGGTGTGCGCCGATCCCACCCGGTCACCCGCGGATTGGCAACGGGTTTTCCCGGACGCCGGCACACTTCCGGCCAATGCGAAGATGGGGGCTATGGGCATGCGCGCGGCAGGACGTACAGGCACCGGGACGGGTCGGCACGGGGCTGCGGCAGCACGGCCCCGCGAGGTGGCCCAGGTCCGGGCCCCAGGGCGCGCGAGGGCCAGGGCGGCAGTGGTGGCCGCGGCGGGCGGCACGGTGCTGGCCTTGCTGCTTTCCGGCTGCGGCGGGGACAGCGGTGGCGGGAGCGGCGGCGGTGACCAGGGCTCCGGCAGCGCGAAGAAGGCAACGGCGTCCGAGCTCTCCCCGCAGGCCGAACTGGCCAAGCACCCCACCCGGATTCCCCGGGTGGGCGACCGCCTCCAGGCGAAGGTCCCGGACAACGCCGAGCAGGTGGTGGCCGTGGAGGGCAAGGGCAAGGATTCCGCCGACGCGACGGTGCGGCTCTACACGCGGCACGGCGAGAAGTGGCGTGAGGAGCACAGCTGGGCGGCGCACAACGGCAAGAAGGGCTGGACGAACGACCATCACGAGGGCGACAAGCGCAGCCCTGTGGGCGTGTTCACGCTCTCCGACGCGGGGGGCGTACTGCCGGAGCCGGACGCCAAGCTGCCGTACACGCAGACCTCGGCGTTCACGCCTCCCTCCTACTGGCCGAAGAAGACCCGGCACGACTTCGACCATGTGATCGCCATCGACTACAACCGTGTCAAAAGCACGTCCCCCCTCGACCCGACCAGGCCGCAGGGCAAGGCCAAGGGGGGCAGCATCTGGCTGCACATGGATCACGGCAGCGGCACATCAGGGTGTGTGAGCCTGTCCAAGTCCGGTATGCGAACCCTGTTGCGCACTCTGAGCCCGGACAAACACCCCGTCGTGGTGATGGGGGACAAGGCGTCACTCAAGCGCTGAGTCGGCTCAGGGCTTCTTCGAGTCGACGCCCGGGCGCTTCTTCCGCCACAGCCCTCGGGTGAAGTCGGGTATCTCCTGCGGGGTGCCCTTTGCCTTGATCGAGGCGTGGCTGAGCGGCACGGGGGAGGTCCAGGTCGCCGCGTCGTAGACGTCGAAGTCGGGCACCAGCCCGAGACGCATGCACTGTGTCAGGCGGAACAGCATGATGTAGTCCATACCGCCGTGCCCGCCGGGCGGATCGGAGTGTTCCTTCCACAGCCAGTGGTCGTGCTCCTTGTACTTGTCGAAGTCGCCCCACTCGTCACCGGACATGTCCGGCTCCAGATAGATGCGGGGCGGGTAGTCCTCGAAGACGCCCTTGGTGCCGCCGAGGATGTTGAGGCGGGAGTAGGGGTGCGGGTTGGAGACGTCGTGTTCGAGCCGGATGACCCTGCCCTTGGCCGTCTGGACGAGACTGATCGACATATCGCTCTTTACATAGGTCTCCTTCCAGCTCTCGTGGCCGGGTGGCATGTGCTCCTCGCGGTAGGCTGCCAGGCCGAGTGAGGGGGAGCCGAAAGTGGTGATACGGACCGCGCGGTCGCCGCGGTTGACGTCCATGTAGTTGGCGGCGGGGCCGAAGCCGTGGTTCGGATAGAGGTCGCCCTTGAGCCGCGTATGCCATTTCCGGCGCCACGGCCCTTCGTAGTAGTCCGCGTCGAACATCAGCCCGCGCAGGTCGTGGAGGTAGGCCCCGGCGCTGTGCAGCAGATCGCCGAAGAGCCCCTCGTGCGCCATCCGCAGGACGCGCATCTCGTTCTGCCCGTACACGCAGTTCTCCAACTGCATGCAGTGCCTACGGGTCTGTTCGGAGAGGTCGACCAGTTCCCACAGCTGGTCCAGTTCCATCGCGATGGGGCACTCGACGCCGACGTGCTTGCCGCCCTTCAGCGCGGCCTTGGCCATCTCGAAGTGCCAGTCCCAGGGGGTGGCCACATACACGAAGTCGAGATCCCCGCGTCTGCACAATTTCTCGAAGTCGTGATCGCCCTTGGTGTAGAGGGCGGGCGCGGGCTGTCCGGCGTCGGTGACCTTCTTCGCGGCGCGTTCCGTCTTCTCCCGCACCGGGTCGCACAGCGCGACCACACGCACGCCTTCCAGCGCCAGAAACAGGTCGATCATGCTGCCGCCACGCTGCCCCAGACCGATCAGCCCGACCCGGACGGTGGTCCGCTCCTCGAACGGTACGCCGATCATCGTCCTGCCCCGGCGGGGTGGCGCCATGGCGGCGCTCGCGCTGTCCCCGGCGCTCCGCAGGACTGAACGGCGGCTGAATCCTTGCTCGTCACTCATCGGCTCTCCCGCAGCTGTGTGCACGTCGGATGCGTGAACTCGGCTCAGGACCCTGCTGGTTGAGACCAGTGGTGCGCAAGAGCGCGTACTTGGACCTTCGTTGCTCGTGGATGGACTTTCGGCTCCGTAAGATCTTGCTGCAATTGACTGGAATTTCTTGCGTACTCTCTTGACGCCGCTCTCCGACAGCGGCAGGCTCCCGGCCGTACCACCTGTGAACGGCCCCTTGTGGGCGGACCGTTCACATCCCCCCACGGTGGCCCAGGCGCCTGGCTGCCTTCCCGGGCATCCCCATGCCCGCACACCGAAGGAGCCGCACGATGAGAAAACGACTGCTCAGCGTCAGTACGGCGGGAGTGCTGGCGGCAAGCGGCCTGATGGCGGCAACGCCTTGGCACGCACAGGCGGCCCGCTCCATGCCGACCGTCCCCGCGCAAGCCGCCCCCGCGCAGGCCCCGTCCGGGCAGGCGTCTCGACCGGAAACGCCCCCCACCTTCGCGCCGGCCGCAGCAGCGCAGCGTTCGCTCACCCAGGCCGCACCGCCCGGCGGAAAGAGCGTCACCGCGACGCTGTTCGAGCGCCCGTTCACCTCCGTCGCCCGGGAGTGCAGGGACACTCTCGGCCCCGCCGGTTACGGCTACGTCGAGGTCTCACCCGCCACGGAGCACATCCAGGGCGATCAATGGTGGACGTCGTACCAGCCGGTCAGCTACAAGATCGCAGGTCGACTCGGTGACCGTGCCGACTTCGCGCAGATGGTCGACACCTGCGAGGCCGCAGGGGTCAAGGTCATCGCGGACGCCGTCATCAACCACATGACCTCCGGTTCGGGCACCGGAACCGGAGGCACCCAGTACACCAAGTACGGCTACCCGGGCACCTACCAGGACGGCGACTTCCACACCTGCCGGAAGAACATCACCGACTACACCAACCGCGACGACGTGCAGAACTGCGAACTCGTGGGCCTGGCCGACCTCGACACCGGCAACGAGAAGGTACGAACCGCCATCGCCGGCTACCTCGACGACCTGCGCTCCCTCGGCGTGGCCGGCTTCCGAATCGACGCGGCCAAGCACATGGCGGCAGCCGATGTGGCGGCCATCAAGGCGAAGATGTCCCAGGACCCCGGTTTCTGGGTCAGTGAGGTCATCCACGGTGACGGGGAGGCCGTGCAGCCCGATGAGTACACCGACATCGGCGACGTGGACGAGTTCCGCTACGGCCGTCGGCTCAAGAGCGCCTTCCAGGGCGGCGACCTCGGTTCCCTGCGGACCATCGGCGACGGAATGCTGGGCAGCGGCGACGCTCGCACGTTCGTCGACAACTGGGACACCGAACGCAACGGCTCCACTCTCACCTACAAGGACGGCGCGGCCTACACGCTCGCCAACGTCTTCCAGCTGGCCCATCCCTACGGCTCGCCCAACGTCTTCTCCGGCTACGCGTTCAGCGATCACGACGCCGGACCGCCCAGCGGCGACGAGGGGTGGACCGGCATCCACGCCAAGCCTGAGATCACCGGCATGGTCGGCTTCCGCAACGCGGTCGGCTCGGCGGAGCTGACGAACTGGTGGTCCGAGGGGCAGGCCCTCGCCTTCGGACGCGGTGACAAGGGGTTCGTCGCCCTCAACAACGGCGATGGAGGGGTGAGCAGGACCTTCCGGACCTCCTTGCCCGCCGGTACGTACTGCAACGTCGCCGCCGCGCAGGGCGGCTGCGCGCAGAAGGTCGAGGTCGCTGCCGATGGCAGTGCGCAGCTGACTGTTCCGGCGCACGGGGCCGTCGCCCTGCATGTGGACGCGACCGGCTGATGCACCGGGCGGGCCGCCGAGGGGCGGCCCGCCCCATGTGTGTGGCGCCGACGAGCAGCCGACCGACGTGTGCCGTACCGCCGAGCAGACGGACGTGTGCCGTACCGCCGAGCAGACGGACCCCGGTATGGGGTCACCGCGGATCAGCGGGGCCGGGTGGCCAATTCCAACTCCTGGATGACCGAGTGGTAGCCCTGATTGCCGGTCGCGTGGTCGAGGCCTATCTCGCACGTCCGGTTGGCCGACAGGTAGGCGTCGTAGGAGCGCGCCGTCACCTCGGCAGCCTCTCGGGCCGTCGCGGAGGCGGTCAGTTCCTCGTGCAGCAGCCCGCGGTCGCCCGCGAAGGCACAGCATCCCGCGTCCAGCGGCACGACGACCTCCTCCGCGCACGCCTCGGCGACCTCGCGCAGCTCCGCCTCGTCGCCCAGGTGCCGCATCGAGCACGTGGGATGAAGCACGGCGGAGTCGACGCGCCGCTCGATCGTGAGGCGGGGCAGCAACTCCCGCGCGGCCCAGACGAGCGAGTCCAGAACCGTCAGTCGTTCGTGAAGTTTGCGGTTGGCCGGTGTCAGGTAGGGCACGACCTCTTCCGCGATGCCCAGGGTGCAGGAGGAGGCGTCGACCACAAGGGGGAGTTCGCCGCCGTCGGTCCACCGCCAGGCGGCCTCCACCATGCGGTTGGCCATCAGGGTGTTGCCGGCCTCGTAGCCCTTGGAGTGCCAGATCGTCGAGCAGCAGGTGCCGGTGACGTCCTTCGGGATCCACACCGGCCGGCCGGCCCGTGCCGAGACGGTGACCACGGCCTCCGGAAGCGACAGTCCCGAGTAACCGTCCGGGTCGCCGAAGATCCGGTTCACACACGCCGGGTAGTACACGGCGGTGGCGAGCTGTCTGCTTGTCGCCGGGAGCCGCTTGGCGGCCGGGGCCGGGATCTCCGGCAGCCACTCGGGCACCAGATCGGGGCGGACCGCTTTGCGGGCGGCGCCGGTGACCGCGCCGAGCAGCCGGTCCCCGAGATCGCCCTCGCGTCCCCGCAGACGTCTGCGGAGCTGGTCGGCGGCGGCCACCGCCAACCGCGCCGAGCGCTCCACCCGCGCGAAGTGCCGCGCCGTGCGCTCGGCGTTGCGCTCCTCGCGGGGCGAGTGCCGGGCGTGCCGGAACGTCTTCATCAGCGCACCGGTGTCGATTCCGACCGGGCAGTCCAGCTTGCAGGTGGAATCGCCCGCGCAGGTGTCGACGGCGTCGTACCCGTAGCTCGCCAGCAGGTTCTCACCCACCAGCGAGTCACCGGGCTGGCGCATCATCTCGCGGCGCAGCACGATCCGTTGGCGCGGCGTGGTGGTCAGATCCTCGCTGGGGCAGGTCGGTTCGCAGAAGCCGCACTCGATGCACGGGTCGGCCAGAGCCTCCACGCCCGGAATCGACTTCAGGCCGCGCAGATGCGCCCGCGGGTCACGGTCCAGCAGTACGCCGGGCGCCAGGACCCCGGTCGGGTCCAGCAGTCGCTTGATGCGCCACATCAGCTCGGTCGCCTTGCTGCCCCACTCCAGTTCCAGGAACGGCGCGATGTTGCGGCCGGTGGCGTGCTCGGCCTTGAGGGAGCCGTCGAACCGCTCCACGGTCATGCGGCAGAACTCGTCCATGAAGGCGGCATAGCGCTGGACGTCGTCCGGATCGCCCGCGTCGAAGGCCAGCAGGAAGTGCAGATTGCCGTGTGCGGCGTGGCCCGCGACAGCCGCGTCGAAGCCGTGCCGCTCCTGGAGCTCCAGCAGGGCCTCGCACGCCTCGGCCAGCCGGGAGGGCGGTACGGCGAAATCCTCGGTGATCAGTGTGGTGCCGGAGGGGCGGGAGCCGCCGACCGCGGTGACGAATGCCTTGCGTGCCTTCCAGTACGACGCGATTGTGGCCGGGTCGCGCGTCAACTCGTTGGTGACGGAGGCGACGGGGGCGACCAGCTCCAGCCCGGCCAGCACCTTACGTGCCGCCTTTTCCCGCTCCTCGCGTACGGCGTCGTCGGGGGAGCGGAACTCCACCAGCAGCGCGGTGGTCTCCTTCGGCAGTTCGGCCCAGTCCTGCGGCACCCCGGAGACACTGACCGAGGCGCGCAGCGTGTTCCCGTCCATGAGCTCGACGGACATCGCCCCGGCCGCGTTGAAACGCGGCACGGCGGCGGCTGCCGCCGACAGCGACGGGAAGAAGAACAGTCCGGTGGAGGTGCGCCGGTGCAGTGGGAGGGTGTCGAAGACGAACTCGGCGAGGAAGCCGAGGGTGCCCTGGGAGCCCACCATCAGCCCGCGCAGGATCTCCACCGGAGTGGTGCCGTCCAAGAAGGCGTCCAGCCGGTATCCGTTGGTGTTCTTCAGCTCGTGCTTGGCCCGGATGCGGGAGACCAGGGCGGCGTCGGCCTCGATCTCGGACTTGAGCGCCAGCAGGCCCTCGCAGAGCGCGGGCTCGGCGCGTGCGAGCTTCTCGTCCGCCGCCGGGTCCGCCGTGTCCACGACCGTGCCGCTGGGCAGGACGCAGGTGAGGGAGGCGACGGTGCGGTAGGAGTTGCGTGTGGTGCCCGCCGTCATCCCGGAGGCGTTGTTGGCGACCACGCCGCCCACCGTGCACGCGATGGCAGAGGCCGGATCGGGGCCGAGCAGCCGACCGTGGGCCGCCAGCGAGGCGTTGGCCCGGAAGACGGTGGTCCCCGGCCGGATCCTGGCCTGCTCGCCCTCCGCCAGCACCTCCACACCCGCCCAGTGGCGCCGCACGTCGACCAGGATGTCCTCACCCTGGGCCTGCCCGTTGAGTGACGTCCCCGCGGCGCGGAAGACGACGCCCCGGCCGTTCCGCCGCGCGTAGTCCAGCACCGCGGCGATGTCGGTCACGTCCTCGGCGAGCACGACGACCTGCGGGATGAAGCGGTACGGGCTCGCGTCCGAGGCGTAGCGCACCAGGTCGGAGACCTTCGAGAGCACTTTTCCGCTACCCAGCAGCCGCTCCAGATCGCTCCGCAGCGGCTGCGGAGTGCCCTGCGCCAGCTCGTCGGGGACCCGGTCGGCGGCGGGGGAGTGGCCCGCGCCGGTCCGCGGACGCAGCGCGCCGGCCTTGGGTTCGAGCAGCGGCATGGCATCTCCAGGGCGCACAGGGGATTGGAGCGGAGTGCGGGCTTATGTGTGCCACATGCTAGTTCGGGCCACCGACACCGGCCGTGGGGGTCGTCCCCGCCGCGTAACGGTCGTCCGACTGTGGACCCTCAGCAGTGGCCGCCCTCGGTGTCGAGCAGCGCCAGCAGGCGGCTCAGCTCCTCGCGCTGCCCTGGCCCCAGCGGCGCCAGCAGCTGTTCGGCAGCGCTCCTGCGGGCCCGCCGCAGCTCAGTGAGGGCCAGGGAGCCGTCTTCCGTCAGCTCGATACGGATGACCCTGCGGTTCGCGGTGTCGGGGGCCCGGCGCACCAGCCCACGTTCTTCCAGGGCGTCCACCAGGCTGGTGACCTGCCTGGGAACCACGCCCAGCTGGGTGGCGAGGTCTGCCATCCGGGGTGGCTGAGAGCTGTGTGCGACGGTGCGCAGCATCCGGCCCTGCGCCGGTGTGACGCCCAGCGGTGCGAAGTTCTGCCGGTGTGCGTGGTTGATCCGCTTGGTGAGGCGCAGCAGCTGGTCAGCCAGGTCGGAGGCGGGCTCGTCGGAGGGGTGGTGGACCATGGCGGCAGCCTATCAGGGGTCTATTCATTGTGAGTATAGGTAACGATGAACTATGCTCCATGACCTGAGCCGTACATCTGCTCCGCAGACCGACCCCGAGGAGCCTCTTGCACCGTGAAGCGCCCGGCTGGACGCAGCCGCCGAAGGAGCCGCTGACCCAGGAGCAGCCCGCCGAGCAGCCCGCGCAGGTGCGCCGCATCCTGCGCCTCTTCCGCCCCTACCGTGGCCGTCTGGCACTGGTCGGCCTACTGGTGGCGGCCTCCTCCCTGGTCTCCGTCGCCTCGCCGTTCCTGCTGCGGGAGATCCTGGACGTCGCCATCCCGCAGCAGCGCACCGGTCTGCTCTCGCTGCTCGCCCTCGGCATGATCGTCACCGCCGTGGTGACCAGCGTCTTCGGCGTGCTCCAGACCCTCATCAGCACCACGGTCGGACAGCGCGTCATGCACGACCTGCGCACCGGTGTCTACGCCAAGCTCCAGTGGATGCAGCTCGCCTTCTTCACCCGGACCCGGACGGGTGAGGTCCAATCCCGCATCGCCAACGACATCGGCGGTATGCAGGCCACCGTCACCTCCACAGCCACCTCGCTCGTCTCCAACCTGACCAGCGTGGTGGCCACGGTCGTCGCCATGCTCGCGCTCGACTGGCGGCTGACGCTCGTCTCCCTCGTACTGCTGCCCTTCTTCGTGTGGGTGAGCCGCCGGGTGGGACGGGAGCGCAAACGCATCACCACGCAGCGGCAGAAGCAGATGGCCGCCATGTCCGCCATCGTCACCGAGTCCCTGTCGGTCAGCGGCATCCTGCTCGGCCGCACCATGGGCCGGGCCGACTCGCTCACCAACAACTTCTCCGACGAGTCCGAACGACTGGTCGACCTGGAGATCCGCTCGAACATGGCCGGGCGCTGGCGGATGGCCACCATCGGCATCGTCATGGCCGCCATCCCCGCGCTGCTGTACTGGACTGCGGGCATGCTCACCCGGTTCGGCGGCCCCGCCTTCTCCATCGGCACTCTCGTCGCGTTCGTCACCCTCCAGCAGGGGCTGCTGCGGCCCACCGTCTCGCTGCTGACCACCGGCGTGGAGATGCAGACCTCGCTGGCGCTCTTCCAGCGCATCTTCGAATATCTCGACCTGCCCGTCGCCATCACCGAGCCGGCCCGCCCGACCGCGCTCTCGAAGGTGCGCGGCGAAGTGCGCTTCGAGAACGTCGACTTCACCTACGACACCCGCCCACCGGGTAGCCCCGCCCGCGACACCGGATACACCCTGCGCGGAATCGATCTGACCGTCCCGGCGGGCACCAGCCTCGCCGTGGTCGGAGCCACCGGCTCCGGCAAGAGCACCCTCAGCTATCTGGTGCCGCGCCTGTACGACGTGACGGGAGGCCGCGTCACCCTCGACGGCGTCGATGTACGTGAGCTGGACTTCGCGACCCTCTCGACAGCGGTCGGCGTGGTCTCCCAGGAGACGTACCTCTTCCACGCGACCGTTGCGGACAACCTCCGGTTCGCCAAGCCGGACGCCACGGACGAGGAACTGCGCGCCGCGGCGCGGGCCGCGCAGATCCACGACCACATCGGCGCACTGCCGGACGGCTACGACACACTGGTCGGCGAGCGGGGATACCGCTTCTCCGGCGGTGAGAAACAGCGCCTCGCCCTGGCGCGCACCATCCTGCGCGACCCGCCGGTGCTGATCCTGGACGAGGCCACCAGCGCCCTCGACACCCGTACCGAACGTGCGGTCCAGGAGGCCATCGACGCGCTGTCGGAAGGGCGCACCACACTCACCATCGCGCACCGCCTCTCCACCATCCGGGACGCCGACCAGATCGTCGTTCTGGACGGCGGCCGGATCGCCGAACGGGGCACCCACAGCGAACTGCTGGCGGCTGACGGGAAGTACGCCGCACTGGTGCGACGCGACAGCGAGACGGCGGACGCGACGGTGAGCGGCTGACCGCGTCGTCTCACCGGCACGTACCGTCTCAGCGGTACGGACTCTCTCAGCGGTACAGCAGGTACCGCCGTCGCGCCCGCTCGAAGTCGCGTACTTCCGAGCGCCACGCGCCGGTGACCTCCTCCGTACTGCGCCCGGCGTCCAGCATCTCCCGCAGCCGCGGTGAGCCCGAGAGTTTGTCGATCCAGAACGGCCGCTTCGGGTCGGCGTCCTTGCGCCAGGCGAAATCGTCGTAGCGCATCGCCTCGCGCAGCATGGCCACCGCTGTCGGCACTGCCTGATAGCGGGCGGGATCGGTCACCAGCAGCTGCACACCCGCGCATGTCTTGCCCTGGTGCTTGCTGAAGGTGGGCACGAAATAGCCCTCACGGAAGCGCACCCCGGGGAGCCGCAGGGCATTGAGCCGATCGCTGTAGTGGTGGTCCAGGAACGGCGCGCCGATGAACTGGAACGGCAGCGTGGTGCCGCGTCCCTCGGACAGGTTCGTCCCCTCGAAGTAGCCGGTGCCGGCATAGGCGGTCGCCGTGTCGGGTGTCGGAACGTTCGGGGACGGCGGCACCCATGGCAGCCCGGTCTGCTGCGCCGTCGTACGGGGCGACCAGCCGCGCACCTGGACGACCTCCAGCTCCACCCGTCCGCCCTCGCCCTCCTGGGGCAGCAGTTCGCCGTTGAAGTACCGGGCCAGCTCGCCGACCGTCATACCGTGCTGCTGGATGATGGGCTTGAGCCCCACACCCGAGGCGAACTCGGATCTCAGCAGCGGGCCGTCTGCTCTGCGGCCGATCGGGTTCGGCCGGTCCAGGACGACGAAGGAGGCTCCGATGTCCCGAGCGGCGACCATGGCGTGGTACATCGTCCAGATGTAGGTGTAGAAACGCACGCCGACGTCCTGGATGTCGAAGACGACGGTGTCCACGTCCGCCTTGCGAAACAGGGCGGCCATCTTCGCCGCGTCGGCACCGTATGCGTCGTAGACCGTCAGACCGGTACGCGGGTCTTCGAACTCGGGCTCGGACTCGCCCGCCTGTGCGCTGCCCCGGAAGCCGTGTTCCGGGCCGAAGACGCCCATGATGCGCAGCTCGTCCCGGGCCGCCATCGAATCCACCACATGGCTCGCGTCCCGCAGCATTCCCGTCGGGTTGCTGACGACGCCGACCTTCCGGTCCCGCAGCATGCGCCAGTCCGAGGCTGCCGCGACATCGGCGCCCGGGACCACGGGCCGTCCGCCGTGCCCGCCGACAGCCCGGGTGGACGGTGCCGCGGCAGCGGACCCGGTGAACAGCGGGGTGGCGACAGCGGCGGCCGTACCGCCGGCCAGCAGGGAACGGCGCGAGGGTGCAGCGGTCATGTGAAACCGTCCTTCCGGCGTCCGGGAAACAGCAGGCGGTGGGACCAGCTCATGCGACCAGCTAATAGGAACGCGGGAGCGCCGACCAGAGGGCGCGCAGTGGACAGCCGATGCCGAAACGTCCGCCAACGGTGCCGCAGCAATCCGTGTGCGCTTCGACCTGCGCCGCGTCAGGATGGGGCCATGCCCATGAACATCACCCTGGTGCAAGGCGACATCACCGAACAGGATGTCGACGCCGTAGTCAACGCAGCCAACTCCTCGCTGCTGGGCGGGGGCGGAGTGGACGGCGCCATCCATCGAAAGGGTGGCTCGGACATTATCGCCGAGTGCCGCAAGCTGCGCGCCGAACGCTACGGGAGAGGCCTGCCCACCGGGCAGGCCGTCGCCACGACAGCGGGACGGCTGCCGGCGCGCTGGGTCATCCATACGGTGGGCCCGGTCTGGAGCCAGGAGGAGGACCGCTCGGACCTGCTGGCCTCCTGTCACCGCGAGTCGCTGCGCGTGGCACGCGAAATCGGCGCCCGTACGATCGCGTTCCCCGCCATCTCCACAGGCGTCTACCGCTGGCCGCTCGACGACGCGGCACGCATCGCATTGCGTACGCTGCGGGAGGAGGGTGAGGGCTTCGCCGAGCTGCGTCTCGTGCTGTTCGACCAGCGCTCCTACAACGCCTTCCAGGCCGCCGGCTGAGCGGCCCGGGGGGCCAGGCGGGCCGACGGAGAACTAGACGGGCCGACGAGGCTCGGCGCCGCGGCCCGAGCGGGCCAGCCACCGGCCGTCCTGACGGCTGACGTCGATGGGGCGGCCGAAGCACCGTGTCATCAGTTCCCCGGTGAGCACTTCCGAGACGGGACCGCATGCGGTGACCCTGCCTTCACGCAGCAGCAGAGCGTGGCTGGTGGTGTCAGGCAGCTCCTCCAGGTGGTGGGTGACCGTCACGGTGGTCAGGGACGGACGGTCGGCTGCCAGTCGGCGCAGCGCGTCGATCAGATCCTCGCGGGAGGGCAGGTCCAGGGCGTTGAACGGCTCGTCCAGCAAAAGCAGCGACGGCGCCGGCATCAGAGCGCGGGCGATCAGGATGCGGGCCCGCTGTCCGCCGGAGCACACCCCGAAGGGTCGGTCGGCCAGCTCCTTGCAGTCCAGCTCCGACAGCAGCTCGCTCGCCAGCCGACGGGTCTCTTCGTCGTACTTGCGCCACAGTGGCTGCACGGTGCCTGTCGCACCTGTCAGCACGACGGTGTGTGCCGTGGCGTCCCGCGGCACCCGCTGGCTGGTGGACACATGACCGATGTGGGCGCGCAGCTCGCGCACGTCCACTCTGCCGAGCCTGTTGCCCAGCACTTCGACGCTGCCGGTGGTGGGGTGCATGACGGCGCCCAGCAGCTTCAGCAGGGTGGTCTTCCCGGCACCGTTGGCCCCCAGCAGCGCCCAGTGCTCACCGGCTCGCACCAGCCAGTCGATCCCGTCGAGGATGAGCTGATCCGACGTCGTACGGCGGACACCCACTCCCTCGATCGAGGCCACCTGCGAGGCCACATGCGGGGCGGTCTGGAGGGATGAGGGCTGATTCATGGGGGTCTCCCGGACCTGGCACGGTGGACGCACACGGAACGCCCGGCTCCGCGCGCCGTGGGGCGACCAGACTAGCTGTACCTTGCAGCGGCCTGGGCGAGTGTCTCACCGCCACCGGTGGCCAGCGGGGCACCGTGCCCGAAGCAGACGGTCTCCACCGCCTCCTGGGCGCCCAGTGCGCACAGCCGCAGGAACGCGGTCTCGGTACGTGCCCTGTCCTGGTTGAAGACGCCCGGCGCTGGACCGTCCTCGGTCCGCGCGGCCGTGTCCCCGGTGAACAGCGTGCGATGCTCGGGCAGCAGCAGTGCGATGCTGCCCTCCGTGTGCCCGGGGACGGACAGCACGGTTGCGCCCCCGCCGAATTCCAGCACGTCACCTTCGGCCACCTCCTGGTCGACTCTGCAAGGCGGTGCGAGCGGTATTTCCGGAGCCTCCGCGGTGATGCCGAACGGGGCGTGCACGTGGTCGAAGACTGCGCGCTCCCACGCCGGCGCGGCGGCCATGTCCGGTGGCGGGGAGGGCGCCTCGCCACGGATCACCGCTGCGTCGGCGCGATGTGCCACCACCTGCGCACCGTGCCGGGCGGCCAGTTCGGCGGCAGAGCCGGCATGGTCGGGGTGGAAGTGGGTGAGCACGATCCGCCGCAGTGCCGCCGGTTCGGCCCCGCAGTGCCGGATGGCGGCCTCCACCGCGTCGGCGCCACCGGGCGGACCGGTGTCCACGAGCGTGACCGCCTCGCCGTCCTGCCACAGAAACGCCTGGCCGACAGGGAACGGGATCATGTGCAGCTGGGGCCGCACTGTCTGGGGTTCCATGACGGGACCGTATGCGGTTCCCCGGCAGCTTCCAGGGGCATTGTGCTGGTGGCGTAGCGGCTGCGCTGTCGGCGAACTCCCGGCCGCACAGTGGGGCACGCACAGCGCGACCGGTGCGGGCCGGGAGGCGGAAAGAAGCGACGAGGTGGAAGGAGGGTGAAGGATCCGACAGGGGTGTGCGGAGGTCGGATACGGGCGGCGTCAGCGGCCCTGCAGCGCCTTTTTGTAGCGCCCGACCGGTGGCAGCCAGCACAGCACCACCGCGAGCAGCCCCAGGACGATGGCCCCCAGGCTGGTGGCGTACAGCCCGGCCGGTGCGGCGTCCCGCAGGACCAGCATGTGCGGGAAGACGGCGGCCAGCACCGCGACGACGCTGAGCAGCACCCGCGCCCACACGGCGCCCGTACGGGCGAACAGTGCGAACAGCAGCACAGCGACGGAGAAGACAAGGGCGATCGTGGCCCGTGCCGACATCGTGCTCTGCCAGTCGGTGACGATGCCGTCCCAGGCGGTGCCCGTCAGCTGCTTGACATCGGCCGCTGTGGTGCCGGAGGGGAGGCCGACCGCGGCCGGGTCGCTGTCCACGGCGTTGCGGACGTTCTCGTCGGCGAGATCCTTGCCGCCGACGTACACCAGCAGTGCGCTGAGAGCGCCGGAGAGCGCGGACAGTACGGTGACGGCCAGCATGGCGATCATGAGGCCCGGTCTCTTCACCGGCTCGGCGGCCGGGTAACCGGTGCCCGGAAGGCCGGAGGGCATGCCGATGTGGGGGGCGGTCTGGGGGTGGCTCACGTGCACGAACTCCTTGCGGAACTGCAGTGGGAAACACGAACGGCTCGACTTTTGCACGGGAACACCCGCTCGAACCACCGGTTCCGCTAAGGAACCTGAAGAACATTGGTCCTGAACTCGCGGACACGGCGCGGAAGTTAGGCTGCTGGGCCGCGAAACGCCGATTCGAGGAGAGTGAGCAGTACGTATGCCTCTGCCAGGCACCCCCGACTACCCACCAGGGTTGCTCGACATCACGATGGATCAGCTCCGCACCCTGCTGGCCGTCTACGAGGAGGGCACGGCCCTGGGCGCCGCCAGGCGGCTGGGGCGGGAGCAGTCCAGTATCCAGAAGCAACTGGACACGATGAACCGCAAATTGGGCGACCATTGCGGAGAGCCGCTGCTGCGCAAGCGCGGACGCGGGGAGCGGGTGCACTTCACCCGCACCGGCGAGGAGCTCGCCCGGCTCGCACAGGGAACGCTCGACGGGTGGCGCGAAGGGCTGGACACCGCCCGCAGGCGCCGTGGCCGCAGTCTGCGCGTCGGCTCCACCCGCTACACGCTCGGCTACCTTCTGAACGCTGTCGAACAGGTCAACGACCGGTTCACACGGGAAGGGGTGGAGCTGACCATGGCGCACGTCCGCAGCGGAACGCTGCTGGAGAAGCTGCGCTCCCACGAACTCGACCTGGTGTGCGGCAGCATCCTCGTCTCGGCGTCCGCGGGGGCCGCCGAGACGACAGCAGTCGCCGAACAGGACGCCCGGTTCGCGGGGTACGAGGTCATGGAGTGGCGTCGCGGCGGCTTCTGTCTGGCCACCAACCAGCCGGACGGTGACCTGGTGCAAGGCAGCAGGTCGGATGGCAGGGGAGTGGGCGTGCGTTCCCTGCCCAGGCTGCCGCTCGTGGTGTCCACCGACGGGCTGATACCCGACGTGCTGCGCGGCTGGTTCGGTCCCGAGTACCGGCGCCGGATGCGGATAGCGGCCGAGATCGACTCGGCCCACTACGGTTTCGAACTCCTCAGCTCCCGCGTGCTCTACGGCAGCATGCTCGTCACCCAGGGCATCGGGGAGGCGATAGCAGAGGGCAGGCTTCCCGAGGCGCAAGGGCTGCGCACCCTGCCACTGGTGGACGACGTCGGAACGAGCCAGCGGGTGCTCGTCGGTGCCTTCCGCCGCAGCGAGCCGGAGAACCGCGATCCCGACCACCCTGTCAGCCTGCTGTGGGAGGAACTGGCCCGCAAGCACGCCCATATCCGGGCCGAGGAACGGGCCTCGGCCCGGAACACGTCCGAGAACGCGCCCGAACCGGCCGTCGCCTCCGCGAGCTGACGCCCGGTCCGATCGTCCGCCCCGTCGCCCTGCCGCCCCGTTGCGGTGCCGTGCGCCGACGGGGTGCGGGGGACGGGCCGGTCAGCCTCCGGCGGTCTCGGCTCCCTGCGCTTCCTGCGCTCCCTCCGCCGTCCCAGCTGCATCGGCCTCCGTCTCGGTTGCGTCGGCCTCCGCCGCGACCAGCACCACATCGAGCGTGCGCGGCCCGTGTACGCCCTCCACCCGGTCGAGTTCGATGTCGCTGGTGGCCGACGGGCCGGAGATCCAGGTCTGCGGCCGGGCGGGATCCAAGCGTTCGAGGGCCTGCGGTACGGAGTCGACGACCTGCTCCGGCACCCGCACCACACAGATGTGGTGGTCCGGGACGAGCGTGATGCGGCGCCGCCCCTGGTCCTCGGACGCGTCCAGCACCAGGGTGCCCGTCTCTGCCACGGCGACCGCGCACCCCGTCACCACGCTTCCCACCGCGTCCAGGTCGAGCGGGGTGAGCGCCGCCGAGTCCGTCACGCGCTCGACGTCTTCGGGCAGCCACTCAGCGGGCACCCCGGCAGGCGTCACCACGCTGCGCGATCCCCGCCGCGCCAGCAGATCCGCGATCGTCTGCGGCAGGTCGGCCGGGGTGCAGTGCGACACGTGTGCCCGGTAGTCCGCCAGATGGGCGGCGAGCAGCCGCGCCGTATCTTGCGCGGAGCGCTCGCCGTGGACTCGCAGATGGTCGCGGGCGACCGGAGCATGATCGGGCCGCTCTGTGCGAGGTACGTCCGCCAGCGCGCGGCGGATCCGGCCGAGCACTGTCTCCCGACCGCTCATCGCGTGCCCTCCTGCGGCCCCGCCCCGCCGGACCCGCCCGTCCTGCCGGATCCGTCCGGCTCGCCCGTGGCCCCCGTACCGGTGCCCGACGGGCGATCGTTCGCACTGCCGCTCGGCACACTGCCCGAGGGACCGCGGGTGCGTCGCCACCAGTCGCGGAAGGACTCCTTCGGCAGCTGCGGCACATCCCGGGTGTCCGTCCAGGCGCGGCCCGGGCCCGGCAGTCGGTGCGGCACCAGGCGCCGAGCCCGCGAGGCCAGCCGCTCCCCGGCGCGCAGCGCACGCGGGTGGTCGAACGTCCAGGAAGCAGCCCGCATGGCAGCACGCTCGGCCGCGTGCCCCTTCGCCGGTTTCACGGTCGTGCGCTGCCCGCGCACGGTGGCTGTACCGCCCTGCACCACACGCTCCCGAAGGTGCACCAGTACCTCGGGGATGTCGATGGCCACCGGGCACACCTCGAGGCAGGCCCCGCACAGCGACGACGCGTACGGCAGGGAGGCGTCCAGCCCGGTCTCCATACTGTCGAGCTGCGGGGTGAGGATCGCGCCGATCGGCCCCGGGTAGGGCGAGCCGTAGGCGTGCCCGCCGGCGCGCTCGTAGACCGGGCACACGTTGAGGCAGGCCGAGCAGCGGATGCAGCGCAGTGTCTGGCGTCCCACCTGGTCGGCGAGGGTGTCGGTACGTCCGTTGTCCAGCAGCACGAGATGGAAGTGGCGGGGGCCGTCGCCGTCCGTGGTCCCCGACCAGGTGGAGGTGTAGGGGTTCATCCGTTCGGCCGTGGAGGAGCGCGGCAGCAGTTGCAGAAAGACCTCCAGGTCCTGCCAGGTGGGCACGACCTTCTCGATACCGACCACGGAGATCAGCGTCTCGGGCAGCGTCAGACACATCCGGCCGTTGCCCTCGGACTCGACGACGACCAGGGTGCCGCTCTCGGCGACCATGAAGTTCGCTCCGGAGACACCCACCTTGGCGTTCAGGAACTTCTCCCGCAGGTGCAGTCGCGCCGCCTCCGCCAGATCGGCGGGCCGGTCGGTGAGCCCCTGTTGCGCCGGGCGCCCCCAGCGGCCCATCCGCTCCCGGAAGATGTCCCGGATCTCTCCACGGTTGCGGTGGATGGCGGGTACGAGGATGTGCGAGGGGTGGTCCTCGCCCAGCTGCACGATCAGCTCCGCCAGATCGGTCTCGTACGCCGAGATCCCGGCGCGCTGCAGCGCCTCGTTGAGCCCGATCTCCTGGGTGGCCATCGACTTGACCTTGACGACCTCGCGCTCACCGGTCTCCCGTACGAGCCGGGTGACGATCTCGTTGGCCTCCTCCGCGTCCGCTGCCCAGTGCACGGTGCCGCCGGCCGCGGTGACCGAGGCCTCCAACTGCTCCAGGTAGTGGTCGAGGTGGTGCAGTGTGCGGTCCTTGATCTGCGCTCCGGCCGTACGCAGCGCGGACCAGTCCGACAGTTCGGCCACCGCGCCGGCGCGTTTGTCGCGGATGGTGCGGGTGGCGTGCCGGAGATTGCCGCGCAACCGCTCGTCCCCGGTGGATGCGGCAGCCGCCACCGGGAACGGCGGCATGCCCAGGTAGGTGACGCTCATAGCGGTGACTCCTCGGTACTGGCCAGGATCTCCGCGAGATGCACGGGGCGCACGCGCGAGCCCGCGCGGGAGAGGGTGCCGCCGATGTGCATCAGGCACGAGTTGTCCACCGTGCACACCGACTCGGCGCCGCTCGCCTCGATGTGGCGGGCCTTGTCGGCGCCCATGGCGGAGGAGACCGCCGCGTTCTTGACGGCGAACGTGCCGCCGAAGCCGCAGCACTCCTCGGCGCCCTCCAACTCGCGCAGTTCGAGGCCTTTCACCTGCTCCAGCAGCAGGCGCGGCCGTTCCTCCAGACCGAGCATGCGCAGCCCGTGGCAGGTCGGGTGGTAGGTGACGGTGTGCGGATACCAGGCGCCGACATCGGTGACCTTCAGGACGTCCACGAGGAACTCCGTCAGCTCATAGGTGCGGGGCACCGTCCGCGCGGCTGCCGCCGAGAGTGCGCCGCCCCGCCCCTCGGCTGCCGCCTTGGCGCCGATGCGCGGATAGTTCTCGCGCACCATGGCAGCGCAGGAGCCGGAGGGGACGACGATGTGGTCGTAGCCCTCGAACGCCGCGGCGTAGCGGTGCACCAGCGGCTCGGTCGCATGCCGGTACCCGGTGTTGAACTGAGGCTGCCCGCAGCACGACTGCGCCTCGGGGAAATCCACCTCCACGCCCAGCCGCTCCAGCAGGGTCACCACCGCCTGGCCCGTGCGCGGATAGAGCGCGTCGTTGATGCAGGTGACGAAGAGCGCTACGCGCACGACGCCTCCCTTCCGTCCTTCGACTGCGGGCCGCCACAGGGCGCGTCCTTATGCGTGCCCGAACGCACGTCTGTACGCACATCCGTGCCCGTGTCCGTGCTCGCGTCCATACCCGTGTCCGTACCCGCGTCCGTCCGTGCCTCCGTGCGGATGCGCGCTGCGGCCTGTTCCCACGCCGAGTGATCACCCGTCGGGGCATACTGTCGCAGCCGTACACTGCTGCGCACCAGGGTCCGCAGCGCGCCCAGAGGCCCGGTCACCGCTGTGGCCGTACGCGCCTGGACCAGGACGTTCCCGTACGCGGCGGCCTCCACGGGCCCCGCTACGACCGGCAGGCCACAGGCGTCGGCCGTCAGCCGGCACAGCAGCGCGTTGCGTGCCCCTCCGCCCACGACGTGCACCGTCTCCACGTCCTGCCCGGACAACCGCCGCGCGTCGAAGACCGCCTCCCGATGTGCGAGGGCGAGCGAGTCGAGGACGCAGCGTGTCGTCTCGGCCGGGTCGCGCGGCACCGGCTGGCCGGTGCGGCGGCACGCGTCGGCGATCCGCTGCGGCATCCGCCCCGGCCGGAGGAACTCCGCGCTTCCGGCATCCACGACCGAGCGCAGCCCTGGCACCTCGGCTGCCGCCTCCAGCAGCGCGTCCAGCTCCTGCGGAGTGTTCTGTGCCTCCCAGGCGCGCAGACACTCCTGCAGCAGCCACAGCCCCATGATGTTGCGCAGATAGCGCACGGTGCCGTCCACGCCCAGCTCGTTGGTGAAGTTCGCCGCCCGGCTCTCCTCGGTGAGCACCGGAGAGGTCAGCTCCACTCCGGCCAGCGACCACGTTCCGGTGGCGATGTACGCGAATCTGCTGCCCTGTGCGGGCACTCCGGCGACAGCGGAGGCCGTGTCGTGCGCGCCCACTGCTGTGACGGGCACCGGCCCGGTCAGCCCCGTCTCGGCGAGTACGTCGTCCCGCAACTGCCCGGCCCCGCCCCCGGGCGTGCGCAGTGGCGGGAACAGGCCGCGATCGAGGCCCAGCGCGTCCATCACGACGGGAGACCAGTCGCGGGTGCGGGGGTCGATGAGCTGGGTGGTGGAGGCAATGGTCAGCTCGGTGCCGCGCTGTCCGGTCAACCAGTACGAGATCAGATCGGGGATCAGCAGCAGTTGTCGCGCCGCACGGAGCCGGCTGTCCTCGCGGGCGGCGGCCAGCTGGTACAGCGTGTTGATCGGCATGCGCTGAATACCGGTGTGCGCGTACAGCTCTGCAGCGGGCAGCACTTTCTCGACCTCGGCCGGCATCCCCTGGGTGCGTGTGTCGCGGTAGTGCACCGGGTTGCCGAGCAGAGTGCCGTCCGCGTCCAGCAGTCCGTAGTCGACGCCCCAGGAGTCGATGCCCACGGACGCCACGCCATCCGGCCCGACCCCCGACGCTGCGCCTGCGGCGCGCAGCCCGTCCAGGACGCCCCGGTAGAGATCGAGGACGTCCCAGTGGAGGGTGCCGAGCACCCGCACCGGCCGGTTGGGGAACCGGTGCACCTCCTCCAGCGCGACGCTGCCGTCGCGCACCTGTCCGAGCATCACCCGGCCGCTGGAGGCGCCCAGGTCGACGGCGGCGAACGCGCCCTTCGACGCGGCGGTACGGGAGGGCGGGGGAGCCGGGCTGGCGTGCGGCATGCGGACCTCGCGGCGTCGTACGGCGGTCTTGGCGGTCTCGTGCGGGGGCTACTGGCTCACGCGCCCCATCCGGCCTGCCTGCCGCCCACGCGCTCGCGTGCGATGGTCTCCGCCCAGCCGGAGGCCGCGTAGGCCGCCATCGGGTCGCCGTCGGCGCCGAGCTCTTCCCGTACCTCCGCCAACAGCGGTCGCACATCGGTGTTGTAGGCGTCCATCAGCAGCGCGTTGGCGCCCAGTACGTCTCCGGCCGACTGCGCCTCGCCCAGCGCCTCCCGGTCCACCAGCAGGGCCTTGGCGGTGGCCTCCTGGACGTTCATCACCGAGCGGATGATGGCGGGGATCTTCGGCTCGATGTTGTGGCACTGGTCGAGCATGAACGCGATCCCGGGATCGTTCTCCGCGCTCTCCGGTGTCCCCGGCAGACCGCCGCCGGCGCGCACCTCGTACATGATGCGGAAGAGCTGGAAGGGGTCTGCGGCGCCCACCATCAGGTCGTCGTCCGCGTAGAAGCGCGAGTTGAAGTCGAACGCGCCCAGCTTCCCCTCGTTCAGCAGGAAGGCCACGATGAACTCGATGTTGGTGCCGGGCGCGTGGTGGCCGGTGTCCACGCAGACCTGTGCTTTGGGGCCGAGTTTGACGCAGTGTGCGTAGGAGGTGCCCCAGTCGGGCACGTCCGTCGCGTAGAAGGCGGGCTCGAACAGCTTGTATTCGAGCACCAGCCGCTGATCGGGTGCCAGTCGCTCGTAGACGGCCCACAGCGCTTCCGCCAGCCGTTCCTGGCGGGCCCGCAGGTCGTCCTGGCCCGGGTAGTTGAGGCCGTCGGAGAACCACAGCTTCAGATCGCGGGAGCCGGTCGCGTCCATGATGTCGACGCACTCCATGAGATGGATCAGTGCTTTGCGCCGTACCGCGGGGTTGGGATTGGTGACCGAACCGAGTTTGTACTCGTCCTCCTGGAAGACGTTCGCGTTGATCGCGCCCAGCCGAAGTCCGTGCTCGCCGGCGTGGTCGGCCAGCGCGGTGTAGTCGTCGGTGCGGTCCCAGGGGATGTGCAGGGCGACCTGGGGTGCGACGCCGGTGTGTTGGTGCACCCGTGCCGCGTCGTCGAGCTTCTCGTACACCGTACGCGGCACTCCCGCCTGTGCGAACACCTTGAAGCGGGTACCGGAGTTCCCGTACGCCCATGACGGCGTCTCGATCCGCTGGGCGCGCAGGGCGGATTTCACCCGCGCGAGGTTCTGCTCAGGCATACGGCTCCTCGAGTGGGCGCGGCGCTGGACACGGGCCGGGGACCTGGCGTCCGCTGAGCACTTGCGCCTCCTGAAAGCGGTACGGGCTAAAAACGATTCATTACTCGGCGCTGGGAACGTACGGCGGCTTCCAGCGAACGGTCAATACCCCTGTCATCACCGGTATTTAGCTGCCTCGCACCCTCTTGACCCCTCCCCGGGTTGGGGCTAGCTTCCCGTCCACTGTCCGGCAGACTTGAATCATTTCACCCCTGAGCTGCCGCCAGTCCCCCTGCTGATCGACGGAGGAGAAGCATGAGCAGGACCGCTCCGGCCGGCGCCGACCGAGCGCCGGTCCTCGCGCTGAGGGAGGTGAACAAGTCCTTCGGCAGCGTGCGGGCTCTGCGCGGTGTACACCTCGACCTGTACGCGGGGGAGACGCACGCGCTCGCGGGCGAGAACGGCGCGGGCAAGTCCACGCTGATCAAAATCCTCGCAGGCGTGCACGCCCCCGACAGCGGCACCGTACTGCTCGACGGCTCCCCGGCGGTCTTCCACGGCCCGGCCGACGCGCGAGACGCCGGTATCGCGGTCATCTACCAGGAACCGACGCTCTTCGGCGACCTGTCCATCGCGGAGAACATCTTCATGGGCCGTCAGCCCCGCCGCTTCATGGGCCGCATCGATCACACCGCCGTCCGTGAGGCGACCGCCGCCTTGATGGACCGGCTCGGCGTCGAGCTGCACCCCGACCGCGCCGCACGCGGCCTGTCCATCGCGGACCAGCAGATCGTCGAGATCGCCAAGGCGCTCTCCTTCGACGCCCGCGTACTCATCATGGACGAGCCCACAGCGGCGCTCACCGGGAGCGAGACCGCGCGGCTCTTCGCCGTCGTCGAGGCGCTGCGGGCCGAGGGCGCCGCCGTACTGTTCATCTCCCACCGGCTCAGCGAGATCTTCGAACTGTGCAGGCGCGTCACCACCTTGCGCGACGGCCGGCTCGTCGCCTCCGAGAGCCTGGCGGGTCTGACCGAGGACGACCTCGTCCGCCGTATGGTCGGCCGCGATCTGGGCGAGCTGTATCCCAAGCAGGAGACCCGCACCGGCGAGGTCGCGCTCACCGTGCACCGGCTCACCCGTGAAGGAGTCTTCCGCGACATCTCCTTCGAGGTGCACAAGGGGGAGATCGTCGCCCTGGCCGGGCTGGTGGGCGCGGGGCGCAGCGAGGTCGCCCAGGCCGTCTTCGGTGTCGACTGCCCCGACGCGGGCGAGGTCCGGGTGGCGGGCAAGGCGCTCCGCCCGGGTTCGCCCACGGCAGCCATGGGCGCCGGGCTCGCCCTCGTCCCCGAGGACCGCCGCCAGCGGGGCCTGGTCATGGAAGCCTCCATCGAACGCAATATCGGCCTCACCGGGCTCGGCAGCCTCGGCAGGGGCGGACTCGTCCGCCGCGCCGCAGAGCGCGCCCGCGCCGGGGACTGGGGACTGAAGCTGCGTCTGAAGTACGACCGCCTCTCCGACTCGGTAAGTGTGCTCTCCGGCGGCAACCAGCAGAAGGTCGTCCTCGCCAAGTGGCTGGCCACTCGGCCGACGGTGCTCATCGTCGACGAGCCCACCCGGGGCATCGATGTCGGTACCAAGGCCGAGGTGCACCGGCTGCTGACCTCGCTGGCCTCCGAAGGGCTCGCCATTTTGATGGTCTCCTCCGACCTGCCCGAAGTCCTCGGCATGGCCGACCGTGTGCTCGTCATGCACGAGGGCCGGCTCGTCTCCGAGATACCCCGTGACCGGGCGGACGAGGAGACGGTGATGGCGGCGGCGACCGGCCGTGCCCATCAACCGGCGGACCCGGCCGAGCAGTTGCAGCCGCAGCCACCGGATATGCCGCACCCACCCGGCAGCCCCCCGGGCCCGCAACAGCCTCCCGGCCCGGAGCGGTCTCCTGGGGCGAAGGGAGGCACCGCGTGAGCACCACCGCGCCCCCGCGCACCGCCACCCGCGCCGTGCCCGAGCCCACCGGCCGCACCGCGGCCGAGACAGTGCTGCGCGTACGCGAGTACAGCATCGGCGGCGCCCTCGTGCTGCTGATCCTCGTGACCTGGTTGGCCAACCCGTCCTTCCTCGACCAGCAGGGCATCAAGGACCTGCTGCTCAACTCCTCGATCCTGGCGCTGCTCGCCACCGGTCAGTCGGTCGTCGTCCTCACCCGGAACATCGACCTGTCCGTCGGCTCGGTGGTCGGGCTGACCGCCTTCGCCTGCGGCTCCTTCGTCTCCGGCACCGATCACGGCCCGGTCGCCCTCGTGCTGCTCGGCATCGCTCTGGGGGCCGGCTGCGGGCTGGTCAGCGGTGCCCTCGTCAGCTTCGGGAGGGTGCCCGCGCTGGTGGTCACCCTCGGCATGCTGTACGTCATCCAGGGTGTCGACCACGCATGGGCGCACGGGGAGCAGATCAACGCGGCCACCGTGCCGGACGACATCCTGACCCTCGGCAGCGGCAGCGTCCTCGGCATCCCCTATCTGCCGCTCATCTCCGCGCTGGTGCTCGCCGGGACGGGCTACTTCCTGCGCACCTACCGCAGCGGCCGGGAGCTGTACGCGATCGGCTCCAACCCCGAGGCGGCCCGCCTGGCGGGCATCCCCATCCGCCGCCGGGTGCTGACCGCCTACGCCTTCTCCGGAGCCGTCGCCGGGTTCGCCGGCGCGCTGTGGCTGGCCCGCTTCGGCACCGTCGTCGCCGACGCGGCCAACGGTTGGGAGTTGACCGTCGTCAGTGCTGTCGTCGTCGGTGGCGTCGCCATCACCGGGGGAGTGGGCACCGTGTGGGGCGCCGCACTGGGCGCGCTGCTGCTGACCACCATCGGCAGCGCCCTGGTCGTGCTGAAAGTCAGCTCCTTCTGGGAACAGGCCATCACCGGTGCGCTGCTGCTCGCGGCCATCAGCACCGACCGCGTGGTGCGCAGCCGCAGCACTCGTGCGCTGAGGAAGAGGAGAAGGCAGTGAACGCACCACCGGCCATCAGGGCGGCGACGCCCGAACCGCCCGCCGGGGGCCCGCCTGCCGAGGGCCACCGCGAGGTCCGCCGAGGCCCGGGCCGCTTCCTGCGCTGGGACGCGGCTGTGGGCGCGCTGCTGGTCGCCGCCTTTCTGGTGGGCACCGGCAGCACCGAGGGCTTCTCCGACACCGCGAACCTGTCGGCGGCCCTCAACGACACCGCGGAGGTCGCTCTGCTGGCACTGCCGATGACTCTGCTGGTGGTCGCGGGCCAGGTCGACCTGTCCGTCGCCTCCATGCTCGGTCTCTCCAGTGCGCTGGCGGGCGCGCTGTGGGACGCCGGGTGGACCTTCGAGACCATCGTGCCGGTGTGTCTGGTGGTCGGGCTGCTCGGCGGTCTGCTCAACGGCTGGCTGGTCACCCGCGTGGGGCTGCCCTCGCTCGCCGTCACCATCGGGACCCTGACCCTCTACCGGGGGCTGGCCTCCGTGGTGCTGGGCAACAAGGCCGTCGCCGACTTCCCCGAGACCTACGCCAGGTGGGCGAGCAACACCGAGACCGTGCCGGGCACTTTCGTTCCGTACCCACTGGCGCTCTTCGCCGTGCTGGCCGCCTGCGCGGCGCTCGTGCTGCACCGCACGGGCTTCGGCCGTGCGCTGTTCGCCGTCGGCGCGCAGGAGGACGCCGCCTACTTCGCCGGTGTCCGGGTCAAGCGCCTCAAGCTGATCCTCTTCGCCGTCAGCGGGTTCGTGGCGTCCTTTGCCGGGATCGTCTACACCCTGCGCTACGGCAGCGCACGCGCGGACAACGGGCTGGGTCTGGAGCTGACCGTCGTGGCCGCCGTACTGCTGGGCGGTATCGACTTCGACGGCGGCAGGGGAACCCTCGGCGGTGCCGTGGCGGGGGTGCTGCTCATCGGCGTCCTCAACAACCTCCTGACCCTCAACGACGTGTCGCACGAGATCCAGGTGATCGTCACCGGTGCGCTGCTGATCGTCTCCGTGCTGACGCCCAGAGCGATCGCGGTGCTCACCGCGCGCAAACACCGCCGCACCGCGATCACCGAGGCGACCGACACGGCACTGGGCAAGGCGCCCTGACGGATGGCGCACCCCACCGCCCCCGCCCACCAACTCACCGTGGTTCTCGCTCCTCCTCCCCTCCCGCACCCTTCCGAATCCCCCCGGCACCCCTTCCGAAAGGCAACGCCATGCGACCGCACCACCGCTCACGTGTCCTCGCCGTCACAGCGGCGGCCTGCGCTCTGTCCGTCACCCTCGCGGGCTGCTCGGGCACCACCAAGAGCGACGCCGAGGACGACGCGAAGGACACGGCAAAGAACGCCAAGGCCGACCCGGATGCGCCGCTGAAGAAGGGGCTCGAACTCGCCTTCCTGCCCAAGCAGATCAACAATCCCTACATGACGGTCGTCGACAAGGGCGGCATCAAGGCGGCCAAGGAGTTCGGCGGCAAGGGCAAGGAGGTGGGTCCCTCCGATGCGAAGGCGTCCTCGCAGGTCAGCTATATCAATACTCTCACCCAGCAGCGCCAGGACGCCATCCTGCTCGCCGCCAACGACCCCAACGCGGTGTGCGGGCCCCTCAAGGCCGCCATGAAGCAGGACGTCAAGATCGTCACGTACGACTCGGACGCGGGCAAGGACTGCCGCCATCTGTTCATCAACCAGGCCGCCTCCGAGGACATAGGCCGCGGCCTGGTCAAGGACATGGCGAAACAGCTCGACTACAAGGGCGACATCGCGATCCTCTCGGCGACCCAGAACGCCACCAACCAGAACACCTGGATCAAAATCATGAAGGACGAGCTCAAGAAGCCCAAGTACAAGGGCATGAAGCTCGTCAAGACCGCCTACGGCGACGACGTCGACCAGAAGTCCTTCCAGGAGACCCAGGGACTCCTCAAGGCCTATCCGGATCTCAAGGGCATCATCTCGCCCACCACTGTCGGCCTGGCAGCGGCGGCCCGCTACGTCAGCGGCTCCAAGTACAAGGGCAAGGTCACCCTCGGCGGACTGGGCACCCCCAACCAGATGCGCAAGTACATCAAGGACGGCACCATCGAGCAGTTCTCCCTGTGGGACGCCTCCAAGCTCGGCTATCTGGGCGCCTACGCCGCCGCGGCCCTGGCCTCCGGACAGATCACCGGCAAGGAAGGCGAGAAGTTCAAGGCGGGGAAGCTCGGGGAGTACACGGTCGGCAGGGACGGCGAAGTCGTCCTCGGCCCGCCCACGGTCTTCACCAGCAAGAACATCGACGACTTCGACTTCTGAGACACTTTCGGCCTCTGACAGACTTGACTTGTACGACGTCTCCCACGACCGGGGCGTCGACTTCGCAGCGGTCGGCCGGGCGGGGCCGGCAGGGAGGGGCTGAGCACGGTGCGGCGGAAGCGGCACGGCAGACCGGGAAGCACCGGGGCAGCCAGGTGAGCCAGACGGTCGGAATCAAGGAGGTCGCCCGTGCGGCCGGGGTCTCCGTCGGCACAGTCTCCAACGTCATCAACCGACCCGCCATGGTGGCCGAGGAGACCCGCCTTCGCGTGCAGTCAGCCATCGAACGGCTCGGCTATGTGCGCAGCGAGGCCGCCCGCCATCTGCGGGCGGGACGCAGCCGCATCATCGCCCTGCTGGTCCTCGACATGGCCAACCCGTTCTTCGTGGACGTCGCCGCCGGAGCGGAGCGGGCGGCGCGTGCCGCGGGGCTGGGCGTCATGCTGTGCAACAGTGCGCAGAGCCCCAGCGAGGAGGCCGACTACCTCGCCCTCTTCGCCGAGCAGCGCGTCCGAGGCGTACTGATCACCCCTACGGAGACGACAGGGGGCAATCTCACGGCCTTCCAGCGGCACGGCATCCCCTTCGTCTCCGTCGACCGGGTGGTGCCCAGCGCGGAAGGCTGCTCGGTCTCCGTCGACGACGTCGAAGGGGCCGGGCTGGCCGTACGCCATCTGCTCGACAGCGGCCACCGCGACATCGCCTACGTCAGCGGACCGATGCAGCTCAGCCAGTGCCGCGACCGGCACACCGGAGCCACCCGCGCCCTGCGCGACTTCGGCACCGGCGCCCGGCTCCGGCACATCGAGGGCGCCCGGATGGACGTGGCAGCCGGGCGCGACGCGGGCGCCCGACTGCTGGGCATGTCACCGCGCCCCACTGCTGTCTTCTGCGCCAACGACCTGATGGCACTCGGCGTGCTGCAGGCGCTCTACGGCGCCGGTGTCGCCGTCCCCGAGGAGGTGGCTCTGGTGGGCTACGACGACATCGAGTTCGCCGCCGCCGCAGCCGTCCCCCTCACCTCCGTACGGCAGCCCGCCTACCGGATGGGCCGGGCGGCGGCCGACCTGCTCATAGAGGAGACCGGCGAGGAAGCGGACCGCCACCAGCACCAGCGCATCGTGCTCCAGCCGGAGCTGGTCGTGCGGGCCTCCACACTGCCGCCCCGCGGCTGACCGGCGTGGCCGCGCATCGGCGTACCGCAGCTCGGCCGACGGGCAGGGCGAAGGGGCGGACGAAGAACGGAGCGACCACCGACGGGCGCGCCGCCGGCCAGCCGCTCGAAGGCGCAGTGGTGCCGCCGCGCCA
Organism: Streptomyces sp. B15; assembly: GCF_018070605.1. Classification (NCBI taxonomy): domain Bacteria; kingdom Bacillati; phylum Actinomycetota; class Actinomycetes; order Kitasatosporales; family Streptomycetaceae; genus Streptomyces; species Streptomyces sp. B15. Next base: position 25,385 of record NZ_JAGPXJ010000020.1, on the reverse strand, counting down.
GAGCTACCCGGCGGAGGCGGACACCGCCGACTCCTGCCCCCGCGCGGCTGCCAGGAGCGCCCGTACATCCCGTACCGCGGACCGCCCCGCCCGGTTGGCGCCGATCGTGCTGGCAGAAGGCCCGTAGCCGACCAGGTGGACGCGCGGGTCGCGAGTCACCCGCGTGCCCTCCAGTCGGATTCCGCCGCCCGCCTCACGCAGCCGCAGCGGCGCCAGATGATCGATGACGGGGCGGAAACCGGTGGCCCACAAAACCGTGTCCGCCGGCGCCCGGCTGCCATCGGCCCACTCGACGCCGTCCTCGGTGAGCCGTGCGAACATCGGGTGCCGCTCCAGCACACCACTCTCCCGCGCACGACGCACCTGCTCGGTCATCGGCAGTCCGGTCACCGACACCACGCTGCGCGGCGGCAGGCCCTCCCGTACCCGCTCCTCCACCAGGGCCACGGCGGCCCGCCCCTCCTCCTCACCGAAGGATCCGGTACGGAAGAGCGGCGGTCTCCGCGTCACCCACAAGGTCTCGGTCGCCACCTCTGTGACCTCCATCAGATGTTGCACCGCCGAGGTCCCGCCCCCTACGACGACCACCCGCTTGCCCACGAAGGCGTCCGCCCGGGGGCCCGGGTACTGCGCCGTGTGCAGCTGCCGGCCCCGGAAGACCTCCTGGCCGGGTATCCGGGGCCAGAACGGCCGGTCCCAGGTGCCGGTCGCGTTGATCACGGCCTGTGCCGCCCAGTCCCCTTCCGCGGTCCGCACGAGCAGCCGCCCGCCCCAGCCCGCGTCACGTACCTCCCGCACATCCACGGGCCGCCGCACGCGCAGATCGAAAGCGCGCTCGTAGGCGGCGAAGTACTCCCCGATCACCTCCGACGACGGACGCTCCGAATCGGCGCCGGTCAGCTCCATGCCGGGCAGCGCGTGCATACCGTGCACCCGGCCGTAGGTCAGCGTCGGCCACCGGAACTGCCACGCACCGCCGGGCGCCGGCGAATGATCCAGCACGACGAAGTCCGCGCCCGGCTCGAACCCGGATCGCCGCAGGTGATACGCGCTGGAGAGCCCCGCCTGCCCGGCACCCACGATCACGACCGCCACGTTGTCCATGGTGGTGGGAACCAGCCGGGGCGCCGAAACCTTCCCGGCGCCCAGGACGCCTGGCCGGCGCTCGGTCGGCGTCTTGTCGGTCCCCTTTGAGAAGATCGACCCATGGCTGAGAGCTTCACGACACGCGAGATCGACGTCAGGACCGGCTCCCAGGAGACCGTCCACGACCTGACCCGGGAGTGCGCCTCCTTCCTGCGGGATGTCGCCGCCGGCCGGGACGGGCTGCTGAACATCTTCGCGCCGCACGCCACCATGGGGGTGGCGCTTCTGGAGACCGGTGCGGGCAGCGACGAGGACCTGCTGTCCGCCCTCCGCGATCTCCTCCCGCCGGACGACCGCTGGCGGCACAAGCACGGCAGCCCCGGCCACGGCCGCGACCACGTACTCCCCGCCCTCGTACCCCCGCACGCCACCCTCCCCGTGGTCGGCGGAGAACTGGCTCTGGGCACCTGGCAGTCGGTCTGCCTGGTGGATACGAATGGGGATAATCCCAGCCGTCAGGTGAGGCTGAGCTTCCTGGGATGAGCCTGGCTGACGGCTGACAAAGATCCTCCTGGGTGTGGCCGCCATCTCCGTACTCGAACCGGTCTCGGGATGCGACAGCAGCCACTCGGGCGGGCTTGCCCGCTCGACGAATTCGGCCGGCTCCGTGCGCAGTCGTACCCCGTGCGCCTTCAGGTGGGCAGCCACAAGGTGGTGCTCGCCTCATCCGGCCACCCTCTGCTGGAACAGGCCCAATGGTGGCAGGGGCCGATGTCCGACCGACCGACGGGAGGCTGGAGCGGCCATCAACGCGGCGATCTCCAGCAGGTGATGACCGATTTGATCGGCCGGTCCTACGCCTCGGACACATGATCTACGCCAACGCCCCGCGGCCGAGGTCATCACACGAGCGGCCCCGGGGCGAGTGCGATGGCGGAGGTCTGATGTGCCAGGGTGCCCGTATGGCGTGGAATGGCGAGGAATACCAGGCTCGGTTCGACAGGATCGCCGCAGAAGGCGGGGATGTGCACGGTGAAGCCGCGTTGGTGCGTTCCTTGGGACCGTCCAGCGTCCTCGACGCGGGGTGCGGCACGGGCAGGGTGGCGATCGAGTTGGCGCGGCACGGGATCGACGTGGTGGGGGTGGACCTCGACTCCTCGATGCTGGCCACGGCCCGACACCTCGCTCCCGACATTCCCTGGCACTTGAGCGACCTGGCCGGCCTCGACCTCGGGAGGTCCTTCGACGTGGTGGTGATGGCGGGAAACGTCCCCCTGTTCACCCCGCCGGGAACGGAACCGGCCTTGGTCGCGGGAGTGGCGGCACACGTACGGCCGGGAGGCCGCCTGGTGGCGGGCTTCTCCTTGGACCGGGGCTACACCCTGGACGATTACGACGCACACTGCGTCGCGGCGGGCCTGATGCCTGAGACGCGCTACGCGACGTGGTCCCGTGAGCCCTACGCCGGTGGGGCGTACGCGGTTTCGGTTCACCGCAGGCCCTGAGAGCCGGTCACGCTCCCGGGCTTGGCGCCTCACGGCATGTGAGGTCGTGGAGGCGTAGGCGCGGAGCCGCGCACTCGGGACGTGGCCGTCCCAGTCCTGGCTGCCGCCGCGCGGTCGGTGGAGCGGACGTACACGTGGCGAGGGCGACCACGGACAACGCGACGAACGCTGCCGCCACCACTGCGAGCCCTCCGTGCACCTGGCACAGCGCCGCACCGGTGACCGCTCCGACGACGATGAGCGTGACGGCCGCGCCCCTGGGGCCGGCGCCCCCTTGAGCGCGGTCCGCTCCCCCAGCCGGGAGTCGCCGCCCGTTCGGGTCGGTGGCGGCCAGGGCGCCTGCGCCCGGACGTGGTCCAGCCCCTCGGTCGGAGGTGCTCGATCGTGGCTCCGAATGTCTGGAGGCGAGGCGTGAAGCCGGCGCCCGGTTGGTCCTGAGACGGTGAGGGAGCGTCCGGAGAGTTGCGCAGGTCGTCGCGGTCCGTAGCTTGTCGGGGTCGCAGTTGTGGGCTCTCAGTGGCAGCTGCGTCCCGGATGTGGGGAGTTCGGTGGCCCGCCGCCGTCGGGGGAGTGGGGATCGCGCGCCGCCAGCGCGGTGTCGGCCCGAGGGCTCAGGCGAGGGCGGTGACCAGCAGGGTGAACGCGGCGATGATGACGGCTACGCGGATGTAGTGGAAGCGGTCCCAGCGGTTCATCTGCTCCTTCCAGTCCTCGGGCCGGTTCTCGGCGGTCCACGTCTTGCCCCGGTTGTTGATCGGCACGAGCAGCAGGAGCGACATGACCACGCTGAGGACCAGCAGTGTGCCCGCGATGGTGACGAGTCCGGTGCCGTCGTGGTGCCGTCCGGCGATGGCCCAGACCGCGACGAGAACGAGCGAGCCGATGTACCAGACCGGCATGACGGCGCCGAGCATCCGGCCGCCGTGGCTTCTGCCGCGTTGGCTGCTGTCGTCGGGGAGGGCGTTGAGGATCGGGTTGATGACGAGGGCGACGGACAACTCCACTCCCACCATCAGGCCGACGATCACGGTGGTGACGATCTCAAGTGCGTTGAGCATGACTACCCCTCCTGAAATCTAGTGTTGCTAGATGATGGGGCGACGCTAGCTCTACTATTGCTTGCTTGTCTAGCGGTGCTAGGGTCGAATCATGTCGGTACAGGAACGCAAGGAGCGCGAACGGGCGGCCCGTGAGCGCCTCATCGTGGCGACGGCCCGCGAACTCGCCGAGCAGCAGGGCTGGGACGCGGTCACCACCCGCCGGCTCGCCGAGCGCATCGAGTACAGCCAGCCCGTCCTCTACAGCCATTTCCGCGGCAAGCGCGAGATCATCGGCGCCGTCGCCCTGGTGGGCGCAGCCGAGATGGCCGCGGTGCTGCGGGCTGCGGCCTCCGCCGCGGACGCGGACGGTCCGCGCGCACGGGTCACCGCCCTCGCCCGCGCCTATCTCGACTTCGCCGAGCGCAACCCGGCGGTCTACGATGCCATGTTCCGGCTCGACGGCGGCCTGGCGTTCGCACACGAGGAGACCCCGGAGCCGCTGAAGGACGCCTTCGCCGCCCTGCTGGAGACTCTCGGCGAGGTCGCCGGGGACGGCGTCCACCCGGCACTGTTCACCGAGGCGTTCTGGGCGACCCTGCACGGGCTGGCCACCCTGACCCGGGCGGGACGGCTGCCCCGGGAGGACACCGATCGGAGGGTGGAACTGCTGGTGGGTCGGCTCGCCATGGTCTGACACGCCGTCCCGATGGGTACGCGGCCGGGGCCCTCGGGCCCCGCTGCCTGCCTGCATCGCTGTCGGCCACTCGCGCCCGCATGGCGCAGCCGCAGATCGCCGGACCTCGCACCCTCGACGGGACACCCGCATCGGAAGCTGCGGTACTCATTGATCACGGCCCGATACGCGCCCCTACGACGACGTGGACCGCTGCGGGGAGCGGAGCACGAGCAGGGTGATCTCACTGGGGGCGAAGACGCGGAAGGGCGGGCCCCAGAAGCCGGTGCCGCGGCTGGTGTAGAGGAGGGTGCGAGTGCCGTGCCGGCTGAGGCCGGAGAGGGCTGGTTGGTCGAGGCGGACCAAGTGGTGGAAGGGCCAGATCTGGCCGCCGTGGGTGTGGCCGGAGAGCTGGAGGTCGACGCCGTGCGCTGTCGCGCGGTCGATGAACTTGGGCTGGTGGGCGAGGAGGAGGACGGGGTCGTCGGGGTCGGCGCCGTGGAGGGCTCCGGCGAGGTGGGCTCGGTGGCCCGCCAGTCCGGAGGACTCGGCTGTGACGTCGTCGACGCCGGCGACCACGAGGTTGTCGCCGGCGCGTTCGAGCAGGAGGTGGCGGTTGCGCAGCGGCTCCCAGCCCAACTCGTCCATCAGGTCGACCCAGCCCTGGGCCTCGCTGTAGTACTCGTGGTTGCCGGTGACGTACACCCGGGCACGGGAGGCCCGCACGGTGCCGAGGGGGGCGGCCTGGGCGCGGCGGCGTTCGGCCGTGCCGTCGGCGATGTCGCCGGTATGGCAGACCAGGTCGGCCTCCAGCGTGTTCACCGTCTCGCAGACCCGTGCCGACCAGCGGGCGCGGTCGAGCGGACCGTAGTGGGTGTCGGTGATCAGGACGACTCGGGTGCCGTCCAACCCGGCTCCCAGACGCGGGAGTTGCACGTCGAGTCGGCACACACGGGGCACGCGTCGAGCCTCGGCGTACCCCCAGGCGAGCACTACGGCGGTCACGCCGAGGACGGCCCAGGTGACGAAGCGCGCCCGGCCCTGTCCGTCACCGACGCCGGCCACGGTCAGGGCGAGCCGCAGCGGGACGAGCAGAACGGACCAGGTGAACAGGATCCAGACGCTGCCCAGCAATGTGTCACCGACGATCGCCGCCCGGTCCTGCTGGCGGCGACCGTGGCCGCGCACCATCGCGAGCGGCATACCGACCAGGCCGAGCGCGAACAGCGTCGTGCCGATTAGTGTGACGGGGAGCGGCCAGTGCTGACCGGTGTGCAGGAGGATCCAGCACGGCACGGCCCACAGCAGCACGGGAGCGATCATGGGTATGTAGCGCATCAGGCGATGCAGTCGGCTCCGTGGCGCCCCTTGGGCTTCACTGTCGGCGGATCGGTCGCTGGTCTCGGTCACGCTTCCCCTCCTGAGGTTCTGTCCGTCGGATCGTGCCCGTGACGGAGCCGGGTCGTGGCAGCCGACGGCCACGGCTCAGTGGCCGTGCCGGCCCTCTCCGTGGCTCCGGCCTGATCCGCCGCCCATGCCCTGATTCTGCTCCGGCCTCAACTGCCGGATGCTTTCGGGGGATCATTGTCCGCCGTCGTGGAAAGGGTCCACCCTCCAGGTTCCGGTGAGTACGTTCCGGGTCGGCCCCCAGGCCCGACCGACCGGGGGCATCCGGGGGGCACGTGGCAGTGGTTCCCCGGGGCCGGGCGCTCCGGACTGCTCCTCGCGGAGCCGTATCCTCGCGGTGGGGACAGCCCAGCTGCAGCCAGTCGGGTGACCGGTGGGCGTGGTACCGGCCCTCCGCCGGTACGGCGACCAACCCTGGTGCAGCAAGCCCCCGGTCCGCGGTGCGGGGAGAGGCCGGCCGCGGCGGGGACGAGCAGTCCAGCACCTGGCGGCTCCGCCGGGACCTCGGGGCCCGCTGTGCCCGGGTGGGCACACGGGTCAGGGTCGAAGGAGCCGGATTGCGAGCGACCGAAACGGGAGATGACGTGGCGGACAACAACCTGCATCCGGTGCTGCGGGCCGTATGGGCCGTCGCCGGCGGGGTGCTGGTCGCAGTGGGCATCGCGTTGCTTGTCCTGCCCGGCCCCGGCTTGCTGCTGGTGTTCGCCGGCATGGTGCTGCTCGCCCGTGCCGTCCCCGCTCTGCACCGGCACCTGGAACCGGTGCGGGCCCGCGCCATGCAGGCCGCCGAGGAGAGCGTGTCGTCCAGATGGCGGATCGCCGGATCGACGGTGGTCGGCCTCGGGCTGATCGGCGGCGGCGTCGCCTGGGGACTGGTGCCGCAGTTGCCGTTCAGCGGCTGGAGCACCGGCGGAAGCCTGATCGTCTCCGGCGTCGTGCTCTTCGTGCTCCTCGTTTGGAGCTACCGCCGATTGCAACGTCTGCGGGCGACCCGCCGGCCAGGGCCGCCCGGTAAGTGACCTCGCGGTCAGCGCGCTTCGACTGGTCGTCGGAGTGTCAGCGGGGTGCCGCCCGGCGGTCCGCACGGGTGCGGCGCCACCCCGAGGAGGGCGTTCGGGGCCGACGCTGGACGGTTCGTGCGGTTCCTGTGCGTGCCGCGTGCGGCAGCTGCGAGCGCGGTGTCACGAGCGCGTATCCGTCTCGTAGCGGACCTCCATCCGGTGGAGGAGGAGACCTGCAGTTCACTTAGGGTGTCGATCATGTCTCAGTCAAGAATCCGCCGGCTAGCGGCCCGCCGACAGTCCACCCCGATTCCGTCCCGCCGAACGAAGAAGAGCCTGGTGGTGGCCGTCGGTATCGGCATGGCCGTCGCTCTGAGCGGGTGCAACGACGACACGGGCAAGGCCTCGGACAAGGACTCCGACGCCGCGGCGTCGAAGACACCGTCGGAATCCTCCAAGCCCGCTGCCCCCGAGAGCCCTTCGGGCGACCAGCCCGCCGTGGCTGGTTGGCAGACGCAGACTTCGGAGAAGCACCACTTCCGGTACGACGTGCCCGCCAAGGCCAAGAAGTGGAAGATCCTTCCCGAGGAGACGGCCCTGTCCTATCTGGACAAGAAGGGCAAGCCGATCGTCGTCATGACCGCCGCCGCAAACTACCGGGAGGGCGGCTGCCCGTCGAGTCCCAACCCGAAGGCGCTCGGTGAGGCGGGCAAGGGCCAACTGGCCACGGTCGGCACCACAGGTGGCGGTAAGGAGGGCAGCCTCCAGGAGAACGCCCGTAACTGGGCGGGCAACTGGGGCTTCGCCGCATACGGCGGTGAGGACCACAAGCCGAAGATCAAGGTCAGTAAGCCCAAGCCGTGGAAGCACGGCGGTATCGACGGCTACACGGCGACGGCCGAGGTCACCGTCACCAACCGGCCGGGCTCTTGCGTCCCGCCCAAGGCAGTTGTGCACAGCATCGCGCAGAAGCTGCCCGACGGCACCATGCACGGCTGGGTGATCTACGCGGACCAAGGAGTTCCCAAGGCGCTGAGTGGGGCCGAGATCAAGAAGATCATGAGCACTGTTCGCGCCACGGGCGACTGACGTCCGGACGAGCCGGGCCCGTAGTGTCAGGCGCAGGCGCAGGCGCAGGCGCAGGCGCAGGCGCAGGCGCAGGCGCAGGCACGGGCCCGGCTCGGCACATGCGGGATAGCGGGACGGTGCCGGACCCCGGGGCGGTGCGGGTCCGCCCGGTGCTGGCCGATTCCGGACATGACATGGAGAGCCGGAACCGGTGCGGCCCTCGCCGACCTGGCCGGTGCGGGCCGTTTCCGGACGCGGAGAGCCCGGAACCGGTGCGGCCCTCGCCGGTTGGTTCGCCGTTGTGCAGGTGGTCCGAGGGCCGTACCCCGAACACGAACGGAGAACCGGTGCCATGACCCCTTCCACCGACCCCGCCGACTGCCAAGTCCTGCGCTACAGCGCCTTCACCACCGACCCGGCAGGCGGCAACCCCGCGGGCGTGGTATTGGACGCGGACGGTTGGGACGACGCCCGGATGCTCGCAACGGCGGCCGAACTCGGCTACAGCGAGTCCGCGTTCGTCGTCCCCGCGGAGGGCGAACGCACCTATGGTCTGCGGTTCTTCAGCCCGCTCGCCGAGGTCTCGTTCTGCGGACACGCCACGGTCGCCACCGCGGTCGCGCTGGCGGAGCGGGAGGGTGTGGGGGAGTACCTGTTCCACACCTCCGCAGGGGACGTGCCGGTCGAGGTCACCGAGCAGGCCGGGTCCTACCTCGCCACGCTGACCAGTGTGGAGCCGCACAGCGAGGCCGTCGCCCCGCAGGATCTTGACGAGGCGCTGGCCGCACTCGGATGGAAGGCGGACGAGCTTGCCGCCGAGCCCGCGCCGCGCATCGCCTACGCGGGCGCCCGCCACCTGGTGCTCGCGGCCGGGACCCGGAGCCGGCTCGCCGACCTGGACTACGACTTCGACCGGCTCAAGCAGTTGATGCTGAAGCTGGATCTGACCACCGTGCAACTGGTGTGGCGCGACGCACTCGACGAGCAGGGCAACCCGGTCTTCCACGTCCGCGACCCGTTCCCGGTCGGCGGCGTGGTCGAGGACCCGGCCACCGGTGCGGCAGCGGCCGCCTTCGGCGCGTACGCCAGGGAGAGCGGCCTGGTCGCCTCGGACGCTCGGCTCACCCTGTACCAGGGTCAGGAAATGGGTCGCCCCGGCACGCTCACCGTCACCCTCTGCGCCGACGACCCCCGGGTGCGGGTCAGTGGCAGTGCCGTCCCGATACCCGCGCCCGTGCAGCAGTCGTGACCGCCGGCCCGCGTCCCGTCCCCGCTCAGCCGGCGATCCAGTCGTAGGCCTTCTGCGCGTCGAACTCACGCTGACCGCCGGGGAACAGCAGGTCGGCGCCGGAGAACGCCGGATCGGTGACGTGGGCCGGAACATAGGGAACCGCTACGCAGCGCATTCCGGCGCGGTGGGCCGCCTCCGCGCCGGGTGGGGCATCCTCGACGACCGCGCAGCCGGCGGGGGAGACGCCGAGCCTGCGGGCCGCTTCCAGGAAGACATCCGGTTCGGGCTTGCCGTGCGGCACCTCTTCCGCCGACACTCGCAGCGGCAGCAGCTCATCGAGGCTTGTTGCGCCCAGTACGGCGTCGATGGCGGCGCGCGACGACCCGGAGGCGACGGCCAAGGGGTGTCCGGCCGCGTGGAGGCGCTCGACCAGCTTGCGCATCTCGGGGAATACCTCTGTGCCGGAGCGCGCTAGCTCCAGATAGAGGCGGTTCTTCTCCGCCAGCAGCGTCTCCACGGATGCCGCGAGCCCGTTCTCGCGGCGCAGCGTCTCCAGGGTCTCCTGGGTGCCGATACCGATGAACCGCAAATGGTTCTCCCATGTGAAGCCGGGAACACCGTGTGCGGCAAGGAGGCGCCTGCCCGCCTCGTAGTAGTGCGGCTCACTGTCGACGAGGGTGCCGTCCAGGTCGAAGATGACCGCGGGGCCGGCAGCAGAGCTGATCATGCCTTCCAGCATGCCAAACGCTTGCGATTTGGTCGCAGGTGGGAAGGGGTGCTTTCCTCTTCGTACCAGCATGTGGACACATGGCCGACCAGAACGGCCCGGATTGGAGGGGTTTTGGAGAAGTCGCTTCGGAAGCCCGGGGGAAGGACCCCAGTACATCTCCTCCGTCGCACCGTCGCGACACTCGGACCGGACCACTCCCGCAGGACACGTGTCTCGTCGCGCGCAGTGGTCGGTATCGGACTCGCCGTCACCGTCTGCGCGCTCGCCGGTCTGCCGCTGCAGGCCGCTGTCGCCGGGGGACTGGTGGCGCTGCTCGCTCTGTTCACCGTCGCGGACACGACGGTGCGGGGGCAGGCCGTCAGCACGGCACTGCTGCCGGTCGTCGGATTCCCCGTCCTCGCGCTGGCCGCATTCCTTCACGAGCTGCCGCTCGCCCGGAACGCCGCGTTCCTCGCCGTCGTCTTCGCCGGGGTCTACGCCCGGCGCTGGGGGCCGCGTGGCAACGCGCTCGGGATCTTCGCGTTCATGCAGTTCTTCGCCGCGCAGTTCCTGCACACCGTCCCCGACCACCTGCCGCAGGTCTTCGCGGCCGGCCTTCTGGCCCTGCTCGCCGCGGCGCTCACCCGGTTCGTCCTGTGGCCGATCGAACGTGGCGCCCGCCCGCAGCCCGCAATCGCGCCGGTGGGCGGCCGGGGCTTGAGCCGCCCCACCACCCGGCAGGCCTTCCAGGCGCTCGTCGCCTGCGGCTTCGCGCTGGCAGCGGGCCAGGCGCTCTCCCTGGACCGCTGGTACTGGGCGGTCGGCGCCGCCTGGTGGATCTTTGTGAACACCGCTTCGCGAGGCGAGACCCTGGTACGCGGCTTCCGCCGGGTCCTGGGCACCGTCACCGGGCTCGTGGCCGGGCTGCTGGTCGCGGTGCCCGCCGACGGGTCGCTCGCGCCCACCCTCGCCGTTGTGGCCTGCTGCGTCTTCGGGATCTTCTACACGGCGCCGCTGTCCTACTCCTGGATGATGTTCTTCGTGACGCTGATGGTCGGCATGCTCTACGGCCTGTTGGGCGTGCTCCACCCCGGTCTGCTCGGGCTGCGTCTGGAGGAGACCGCCGTGGGCGCACTGGGCGCCGCCCTCGCCGTCGCCCTGGTGCTGCCCGTCACCACGCACGCCGCGACCGAGGTGTGGATACGGCGCGCGGTGCACTGCGTACACGAGTGCGCCCTCGATGCGGCCCGCCGCCTCGCGGGCGAGCAGGGCGACGGTCCCGAAGCCCGTATCGCCGAGCTGGAGCTGCTGCTGGGGCGCGTACGGCTCTCGGTCGCGCCCCTCGTCCATCCCCTCAGCCCGCTGCGTGCCCGTAAGACCCGGGCGCGCCAGGTGCTGGCTCTGCTGGACGACTGCGCCCGGCAGATCCATGGCCTGACCGAGGCCGCAGCGGACCCGGCCGCCTCGCACGACGCGCGGCTCACCGCCGCCTGCGAGCGCGTGGAGGCCGCCGTACGCCGCCTGGCTGCCCCCGCGCCGGGCCAGGCCGCCGCGGTGCACCGCGCAGGCGCTCCGGCCGCCGCTGCCGCCGCAGAGCCGCCGCCCGGCGACCGCGCCCTGGCTCACCTGCACGCCCTGGAGGCCGCGCTGCACCAGCTCGCCACCCCGCTGCACACGCACCCGAGGGCGGCTGCCTAGCGGCAGCCCGAGGGCTGCCGAAGGACTGCCCAAGGGGCGCGGCGCCGCCCGGCATTTGGTCCAGACCACGGGCCGTGCCCCTGCTACCGTCGTGCTCCCGGACGGAGCGGCGAAGGGGGCAGCGCAATGGCTGACGGTACGGAGCGAAGGCCGCGGGCCTACATCGGATCGTTCACCTCCGCGGGAGGCCGCGGCATCACCACGGCGGTTCTCGACCTCCGCACCGGCGCGCTCACCGCGCAGCACCACACGGAAGACGCCGTCGCCAACCCCTCGTTCCTCGCCCTGGGGCCCGGAGGCGGCGTTCTCTACGCCGTCAGCGAGACCGATCGGGGCGGAGCCGCCGCCTTTTCACTCAGTGACCTCCACGCCTCCCACGGCACCCATGGCGTCCGCGCCTCCCGCGACGCCGACGCGGGCCCGTTCCCGGTGCCGCTGGACGGCACGGTTCCGGTTGATGGTTCCGGACCCACGCATCTGGCCGTGACCGGTGACGCTCTCTACACCGCGAACTACACCTCGGGCAGTGTCACCGCGCTCCCGCTGCGCCCCGACGGCGGTCCGGGCACCGGGGCGCACACCCATCACCACCACGGAGGGGGGCCGGTGGAGGAGCGGCAGGAGGGGCCGCACGCGCACGCTGTGGTCCCCGATCCGTCCGGACGGTGGCTCCTCTCGACCGATCTGGGAACCGACTCGGTGTGGATCTACGACCTGCGGGGAGCGCCCACCGGTCTGCGCCTCCACGGCGAGGTCCCGCTCCGCGCCGGGACCGGACCCCGTCATCTGGCGTTCGCACCCGAAGGCACCGGGACCGGGCAGCAGGCCACCGCCCGGCGGGTATACGTGATCAACGAGCTCGACTCCACGCTGACGACCTGCCGCTGGGACGCCGACCGAGGCGAACTGGAGCCGCTGGGTGAGACGCGAGTCGTGCCGCAGGACCACGCGGCAGTGGCCAACTACCCCTCCGCGCTCGCCGTCTCGCCGGACGGCCGCTTCGCCTGGGCCGCCAACCGGGGCGACGACAGCGTGGCCGTACTCGACCTGACCTCAGCGCAACTGCCGGAGTTGCTGGCCACCTTTCCCTGCGGCGGCCACTGGCCCCGCGACCTGGCCGTGCACCCGGCGGGACGCTGGCTCTACGCCGCCAACGAGCGCTCGGGCGACGTCACCTGGTTCGAGATCGATCCGGAAGGCGGAACACCGCTCCTGAGGGGGTCCCTGCCCGCACCGGCCGCCTCGTGCGTGGTCTTCGCATAGGTGCCGCCGGGCGAGCTCATAGGGCAAATCCCGGTACGGGTCGGGAGAGCTCATCTCCGGCCCGTACCGGCGCCGCTTCGACCGTCCTGCCCCGCCCGCCCCCACCCGGGTCGCCTGGTCCCCGCTCCAGCTGCTCCGGTTGCGCCCGCAGCCTGGCTGCTCGGACGGGTCGTCCCGTCTCGTCTCGGCGGCCGTCGCCCGTCCGACTCGAACGTGCGCGCGGCTCAGCGCGCCGGTGCGCCCTGCGGTGCCTGCGGCTGTGCGATACCTGCCTTGGCGGCGTACGTGGAGGCCACCAGCTTGCCCAGCGCCGGGTAGGCACCCAGCGGCTCGGCAGCCGAGCAGCCCGCCTCCTCGGCCGCCGCCTCCAGCAGCCCCTCGGCGATCTCGGGGCCGATCAGACACGGGGCGATGGCCAGTTGCTGCGAGCCGGAGTTGCGTAGCTGCTCGGCGGTGTGCCGGACGGCGCCCTCGTCGTCGAGCGCCGCGGCGAGCACCGGTACCGCCAGCCGCGCGGCCAGCAGCATGCCGGTGATCCCGGCCGCCTGTACGGCCTCCTCGCCGCCGATGGTCGCCAGGATGATGCCGTCCGCCGCCGTCGCCACCGTGAACAGCCGAGCCCGGTCGGCGCGCGCCAGCCCCGCCTCGGAGAGCCGCACGTGCACGGCCTCGGCGAGCAGTGGATGGGGCCCCAGTACGTCGGTCAGCTCAGCACCGGAGCCGCTGTTGAGGACCTCTTGGCGGATTCCGCGCAGCTGTGCGGCGTCCGGTCCCGCCAGCAGCGGAACCACCACGGCGGGCAGACCGTCGTCGGCCGTCTCCCGAGCCGGTGCCGCCACCGCGGTCTCGCCCTCCTGCGCGGCGGTCTCCTCCGCCCTGGCGGCCGCCTCACGCGCGTACTGGCGGCGTGTCGCACGGTCGGCCACCGCCTGGGCGAGCGCGGAGCGGATGGTCGGGAACTCCTCGCCATCGCCCTCGGTGAAACCGACGCGCGCGTCGAGACCGGGCAGCTCCGAACGCGCGATGCTCAGCGTCTCCTCAGCGAGACTGCGCATGGCGCCGGAGGGTGTGCCGGGGACGGCCAGAACCAGTGCCGGCGCGCCCTCGGGGGCGACGACGGGCTCCGGTCGGCGGTGCCGTCCGGGCTGGCGGGGACGTGGCATTCGTACGGGCAGGCCATTGTCCGGTCCTGTGGGGGAGCTCATGCGCCCGCATGCTAATGCCTTCATGGGCTTGGCTGTTCGGCCGGGGGAGACCGATGGGCTTATGTCCCGATTCATCCAGCCGGAGTAGTGGCGTTCTTCCGCTCATCCTGCTGTCGGTACCCGTACCGGCCGCAGCCCCGGCCGCAGCGCTCACCCCAGAGCCTACGCTCCCGCCCCGCGTCCGTCCTGGGCCACGACCGACAGCAGCACCGGGTCGGACGGAAGCGCGAGGCCGCCGGCAGCCAGGCGCGCGGCAACCAACAGCGCACCGTCCAACGGCCCGCCAGCGGCCTCGACGACCTGGGCCGCCGGCAGCCGCTCCACCAGTTCCGCGCGCAGCGGGCGGGTCAGCACCTCACCGATCCGGAACAGTCCTCCGGTGAAGGCGACCCGCACACCGTCGTGCGCGGGCTTCCCGGCCGCGGAGGCTGCCGAGCCCTCACCCGCCCCGGCGGGCGTCCCACCGCCGGGGCACACCGCGACGGCGGCAGCCGCGATCTCCCGTGCTGCCGCCCGCACGATCCCCGCCGCGACCGGATCCTCCTCGGCGCAGCGCGCCACCTCCGGAGCGAACGAGGCCAGAACGGCCGCCCGGTCCGTACGCGGATACAGCTGTCCCGGCAGCGCGCTGAGCGGCGCGCCGAACACCGCCTCCGCCCGTGCCCGCAGCGCCGCCGAGCCGCCTGCGCGGCCGTCGAAGGCGCGTAGCGCGGCCTCCAGTCCCGCGCGGCCGATCCAGGCGCCGCTGCCGCAGTCGCCGAGCAGATGCCCCCAGCCGTCCGCGCGCCGCCAGGAGGCGAGATCGGTGCCCATGGCGATCATTCCGGTACCGGCGGCCACCACGGCGCCGGGCCGCTCGCCCAGCGCCCCGGCGTACGCCGTCACCGCGTCCGCAGCGAGCGCCAGCCGCCGCACTCCGAACGCCTCCGCCAGCACGCCCGGCAGTTCGGCCCGCAACTGGTCGCCGAGGGTCGCCATACCGGCGGCGCCGACACACACTGCCGCGATCTGCCCCGCCGAACCCTGCTCCGTTCCGGCTCCGGCGTCCGCCAGCAGTGAGCGGACCGCGGGCACCAACTGTTCCGCCATGTGTGCCGCGTCGATACCCGCAGGCCCTGTGCGCACCGGCTCCGGGCAGGTGACGACGCCGACGATCTGCGGCGGTCCACTCGGGCCCGGTGGCGCGCCGCTGCTCTCACCGCGGCTCTTCGGGCCCTCCGCAGGCGCGTCCTGGTGCTGCCGCGCCAGCGCGACACGCAGCCCGGACCCGCCCGAGTCGACGCCGAGCAGCCACTCGCCCCCGCGGCCCCCGCCGAGCGCGGCTCGGTCCGCGCCGTCCGCGGTCGGGCTCATGGCAGGCGCCAGTCCACGGGATCGGCCCCCTGCTGGGCGAGCAGGTCATTGACCCGGCTGAACGGACGCGAGCCGAAGAACCCGCGGTCCGCCGACATGGGCGAGGGGTGCGCCGACTCGACCGCGGGCAGGTTGCCCAGCAGCGGTCGCAGATTCCGGGCGTCCCGGCCCCACAGCACCGACACCATCGGGCGTCCGCGCTCCACCAGGGCGCGGATCGCCTGCTCTGTGACTTCCTCCCAGCCCTTCCCCCGGTGCGCCGCGGGCTGGCGCGGAGCCGTCGTCAGCGCCCTGTTGAGCAGCAGCACACCCTGCTTCGTCCAGGGGGTCAGGTCGCCGGTCGAGGGGCGGGGGAGTCCGAGATCGCTGTTCAGCTCGCGGAAGATGTTCTCCAGACTGCCCGGCAGCCGCCGGACCTCCGGGGCCACCGAGAAGGACAGACCGACCGCGTGCCCCGGCGTGGGATACGGATCCTGGCCCACGATCAGGACGCGCACCTCGTCGAAGGGCTGCTGGAACGCCCGCAGGACGTTCGCCCCCGACGGAAGGTAGGTTCTCCCCGCCGCGACCTCCGCGCGGAGGAAGTCGCCCATCGCGGCGATCCGTTCGGCGACCGGCTCCAACGCCTTGGCCCAGCCTGGTTCGACAATTTCGTTCAACGGTCGTGCAGCCACGAGCCGTCACTCTACTGGCTCAGCGGCACGGCTCGCCCTGCCTCCGGGAAAGACCCCCGGCTCGCCCTCCGGGAGCCGCGTCAGTCGACGACCGCCGCCCGTACGCACAGCACGTCCGGCAGGTGCGAGGCCAACTGCCGCCAACTGCTGCCCTCGTCCGCACTGGCGAAGACCTCGCCGTTGCGGTTGCCGAAGTAGACCCCGGCCGGGTCCGCGTCGTCCGTGCACAGCGCGTCCCGCAGCACCGGTCCGTAATGCGGCTCCTCGGGCAGGCCCGCATCCAGCGCCTCCCAGCTCTCTCCCGCGTCCAGAGTGCGGTGGACACGGCAGCGGTGCTCCGCCGGCACCCGGTCCGCATCCGCGTTGAGCGGGAAGATGTAGGCCACCCCGCCGCGCCGCGGGTGGGTGGCGACGGGGAAGCCGAAGTCCGAGGGGAGGGGGTCGCCGATCGACTGCCAACTCGTGGCGTCGTCGTCGCTGCGGAAGACTCCCCAGTGGTTCTGCAGATAGAACCGGTCGGGGTTCTCCGCGTCCCGGGCGATCTTGTGCACACATTGCCCGTACTCCGGGTAGCGTCGGCTCTCGGGCAGGAAGACCGCGGAGACTCCCCGGTTGCACGGCTCCCAGCTGTCACCGCCGTCCGCCGTGCGGTAGGCCCCGGCGGTCGAGACGGCGACCGTCACCCGCCGCGGGTCACGGGGGTCGACCAGGATCGTGTGGAGCCCCAGTCCGCCCCCACCGGGCTCCCATTCCTGCCGCGTGGGGTGCTCCCACAGCGAGCGGACGAGTGCGAAGGACTCACCGCCGTCCGTCGAGCGGAACAGCCCTCCGGGCTCCGTACCGGCGTACACCACACCCGGCTCGCTCTCCCCTCCGGGCTGCAACTGCCACACGCGTTCCAGGGAGGTCCCGGTGTCCCTGGGATATCTGATCGGAGGCTGCCCGGGCTCCTTCCAGGTCTTGCCCAGGTCGTCGGAGTGGAAGACCGAAGGGCCCCAATGCGTGCTGTCTCCACCGGCCAGCAGTCTGGGCGGCCCGGAGCCGCGCCGGTCGATGCTGAAGGAGTAGATGGCCTGCGCGTTGAAATGCGGGCCGGTGAACTCCCACGGCGCCGAACCCCGCCGGCCCGCCTCCTGCCGGGCGAGGAACAGGCCCTTTCTCGTACCTACCGCGAGCAGCACGTCCGCCATGGCGGCACCGCCTTCGAGACGTCGTTGTCTGAGGTACGAACAGTCTGCACCCGCCCACTGACAATGCCTCCGGCCAGCACGGACGCCCGCCCGAGCCGAGCTGCCCGACACCCGTACGGCGGCACGCCGGTGCGCCGTTCGGCTCCCGCCGCCTCCGTCGTCAGGGTGCCCTCCGACCGGCTGAGCGTGCCGCGCCGCTCCCGTCCGCGCGGCCGGGCCTACGGTGCCGACGTGTCGGAGAGATCCCCTTGCTCTTGCTACTCGTCGGATCACTCGTACGAACGGGGTGGCTGGCCGCCGAGGCGCGACCCCCTGTCGCCGCCCTGCCAGGCCTGGAAGCTGCGGGGCTACGGCACCGGTGCGGGGCCCCCGCACGCCGCCGGTGCCCGAGCGCCCTGGTTCGCCGTCGGGGTCAGCCGCGCGGACGGTACTCAGGTGGAGGTGGTGGCCGCCGTGGTGGACGGCCGGGTCCACCTCGAAGAGGTGCGGGCCGACCCGCCACTGTCGCCCCAGGCGTTCGCGAAGCTCGCGCCCTGCCTCGGGGAGCCGCTGACGAGGGCGTGCCCGTCGGCCATCCGACCGCCGCAGACGGCCCCCACCGTCCGGGCCACGGGCGCCTGCGTACTCCCCCCGGTGCCGCGGGCGGCAGGACCGCAGCCGTCGGTATCGACGCTTCCGCCTGCGCCTCCGTTTCCGCATCCGCCTTCGGGGTCCCAGCAGCGCTGTCCGTCCGTGGCGCCTCCGCCCCCGGCGTCCCGACAGCCCTCGGACGCGCCGCAGCCGTCGACTCCGGTACGGCCACCGGAGTCGCGGCACCCGGAGTCGCCGCACCCGCCCGTCCGGGGCCGCAGACGGCCACCGGCTCCCCGTGGCCGGGCGGCCCTGCGTGTGGCGGCCGAGGCGTACACCGCGGCGCGGGAGCGGGGTCAGGACCCCGTGCTGGCCGTCATGCGGGTCACCGGGCGCAGCAGACGCAAGTCGCTGCGCGTCATCGCGAGCGCTCGTGACGCGGGGCTGCTGAGCCCGCGCCACGCCCGCCGCTGAGCGGCGGACATCGACGGGGCGTACCGGATCGCCGCCCGGCCCACGGGTGCGCCCGAGTGCGGGCCGCCCGAGCGGATCACCTGGGCGGGCCCGCCGGGCTGCCGGACTCGCCGTCGTCCGGAGGCCTCATCGCGGGTCCTGGAACACGGCCTGTCCACGCCGGACTGCGAGGACGCCGTCGCCGCACGGCCGTCGGAGTCCGTGCCGCCTTCGACGTCGCGTATGGGACCGACGGTGGTGGTGCCCAACTGCACTGGTAGCGTCGCCCCTTGGATGACGGGGGAGGAAGACAGCGCGTGACATCGACTGCGTTTGCCATCGGCGGGGATCTGGAAGTACGGCGGCTGGGGTTCGGGGCCATGCACTTGCCGACGGAACCAGGTCCCGCCCGCGAGACCTCTCTCGCGGTGGCCCGACGGGCTGTCGAGCTGGGCATCACACTGATCGACACCGCCCATCTGTACGGTGGGGGCGCCAACGAGGAACTCCTGGCCGAGGCCCTGTACCCCTACCCGGACGGGCTGCTGATCACCACCAAGGTCGGCGTTGCCCGATCGGGCCCCTCAGGTGAGTGGAAGCTCGACGGGCGGCCGGCCGTCCTGCGCGATCAGGTCGAGCAGGCTCTGCGCCGATTGCGGGTCGAGCGGATCGAGCTGCTTCAGCTGCACCGGGTCGACCCCGAGACACCGCTCGCCGACCAGGTCGGCACGCTGCGGGATCTGCGGACCGAAGGCAAGATCGGCCGGATCGGGCTGTCCGAGGTCACCGTCGACGAACTCGACCAGGCTCGGGAGATCGTCGATGTCGCGAGCGTGCAGAACCGGTACAACCTGCTCGACCGCGAGCACGAGCCCGTGCTCGCGGTCTGCGACGCGGCAGGGATCGCCTTCCTGCCGTGGCGTCCTGTCGCCTGGGGGGATTCCGGGACGGAGGCGGAGGTCGCCGCCGTGGCGGCCGATGTCGGCGCCACCCCCACCCAGGTCGCGCTCGCCTGGCTCCTCGGCCACTCACCGGTTGTCCTCCCGATCCCCGGTACCGCGCGGATCGACCACCTGGAGGAGAACCTCGCCGCCGAACGTCTCGAACTGGCCCCGGCCCACCGTGATCGCCTCGACCGTCTGGGCGAAGCGGCATAGGGCTCGCTCCTCGGTCGCGATCGAAGCCAGGTGGGCAGCCTTGTGATCCCTCTTCCCAGGGATCACTTCGGTCACTTGTCGGGTGCCGCGTCCGCGCAAGTACGGGCCGGTCTTGCGGATGACTGGTTCGGGCTGGGCCCGATCCCGCCGCTGCCCCGGTGTGCCGGCCGGCGGCGGTGGGGAGATCCGGCGGCTACTTCGGCGGGTTCAGTTTGCGGAAGTACGTCCAGCTGGTTTCGTTCGGCTCGCTCCACTCCTCGGGGGCATGGGCGAACTTGGGGTGGTGGTCGGCGATGTAGGCGCGGGTGCGCTCGGGGACCTCGGCGTACGAGCCGAGCTTGCTGCCCCGGCAGTGGAAGGTGAGGCCGCCGGGCTGCCGGCCGCGAGCCATCCATGGGAGCCACGGGGACATCCGGGTCCACGACATGGTGGCCGGGACGCTGGGCGCGGGGCCGGCGAGGTCGGCGCGGTCGGCGAAGAACTGGAAACACTCCAGGGCCCTGTATGTGTCGCCCGCCGAGTGGACGGGGTACTCGGCAACCGGCAGCGGTGACGGATAGGAAAGCGGAATCTCCAGGCTGAAGCAGATCTGCCCGCCCAGCTCGGTCGTCGGGATCGGGAAGGGGCGCCACTTCTGGTTCGCCGGATCGTTCCAGATGTGCACCACCGGCAGGTCCTGCCAGGTCTCCAGGATCTCGCGGCCGACGGGATCCAGGAAGAACGCGGCCTCCCGGGTGAGCAGTTGATAGGCGTCCGGACCGGAATCGGCATCCTCGACCAGACGGGCGACGTTGAGCCCTTCGAAACCGAAGACGCGCTGGTACGGCTCGTCGGGAGCCCAGGAGTAGACGTCTCCAGACCACCAGTATGTGACCTCCTCGCCGTCGAGCGAGGCGCGGGTGCGGGCGAAGGAGCGGAGCAGTTCTGCCGGTGTCGTCATACGGACCACTCTGCACGTGTCCGCCGCCCCGGGTGGAGGCAAGCACCTGGTCCGGGTGGAAACAGCCGGAAGGAGACGTGCCATGGTGCGGGCCCCGTGTGTCACCCGCCGCCCGGAACCGGACCCGATCCCCTGTGCACATGACTCCGAGCGACAACGGATGGTTCGGTCCCTCGGCACCGCACCGGCCGGGCCCAGTGCCATCAGACAACTGATCCTCGACAAGCCACAACGAATGGTTGTACGCCCTTAGGGTGATCTCGTGGACACCGAGGCATTGCGATCGTTCGTCCGGGCGGCCGAGCTCGGACAGTTTCGCCAGGCGGCCGATGAGCTGGGCGTGACGCAGCAGGCAGTCTCCAAGCGCATTGCCGCTTTGGAGCGCGAGTTGGAAGTCCGGCTGTTCGCACGTACCGCACGAGGGGTCGAGCTGACGCTCGACGGTCAGGCGTTCCTGCCGCACGCGCGGAGCATCGCCGCGGGGGTCGAGCGCGCCATCACCGCCGTCAGGCCGGGCTCGCGGGCCCTGCGGATCGACGTTCTCGGCCGGCGCAGCGCGCAGGCCGTGGTGCTGCACGACTATTGGCGGGCGCATCCGGAAACCGACCTCGACGTGGTGACCCTCAGGGTCGACGACCCACGTATCGCGGTCGCCGCCGTCGAAGCGGGCGAGATCGACGCCTCGTTCCGTACCGTCACCGACCCGGCGGCGCTGCCACCCGACGTGCACATCATTCACGCGTTCGACTCGCCGCTGGAACTCCTCGTCGGCCCGGGGCATCCGCTGGCCTCCGCCCGAAGACTGACACCAGCGCAGCTGCGCAAGCACCGGATCTGGGTGCCGGGTATCGCGCCCCGGAGCGAATGGGCGGAGTTCTACGATCAGCTCGCCACCGACTTCGGCCTGCGCATCGACGCGGCAGGCCCGCACTTCGGAGACGAAGTGCTCCTGGACACCCTCGCGGAGTCCGCGGACGTGGCCACCCTCGTCGGAGCACGCGACCGGTACATCTGGCCGGCCAACCACGACCTGCGCCGCATCCCTGTCGTGGAGCCGACCCTCGTCTACCCCCTCTCGCTCATCCTCCCCAAAACGAATCCCCACCCAGGGCTTTCTGGAATCACCGCCCACCTCGCAAGCCTGCCCACGGCCCCCGAGCCGGCCTGGCTCCCGTCCTGGGCAACGACTCCACGGCACGGCGAGAGGGGCATCGCGAACGCCCGCGGGACCCGTCCCCGAGCAAGGTGACCCGACCGGCTGCCGACACAGCCTCCATCAGCGCCCGGTGAGCTCTGCTCGACCACCGGCGCACCAGGAAAGGAGCGCGGCATGTCCCGTGACCGTCTCATGCGCATACACAGCCCCGAGTTCCGAGCCATGGCAGAGCGGGTCCTGGAGGTCACCGAACTCACCTCCCGTCTGAACGCCCTGCCCTTCGCGGACGAAGGGGGCAAGGCGGACCTGCTCGAGAAGATCCTCGGCAGACCGCTGCCGGCGAGAGCCACGATCTATCCGCCCTTCTACACCGACCACGGTCTCCATCTCGACCTTGCCGAGCGCGTGTTCATCAACCAGAACTGCACGTTCCTGGACTACGCCGGTATCCGGCTCGGCGAGCGTGTGATGGTCGGCCCGAAGGCCACGTTCATCACCGTCGGTCACCCGGTCGATCCCGAGGAGCGACGGGGGTGGTTGAGCGGCGCGCCCATCGACGTGGCGGACAACGTGTGGATCGGCGCGGGCGCCACGATCCTGCCCGGCGTCAGCATCGGCCGTGATGCCGTGGTCGCCGCCGGCGCGGTGGTGGCCGACGACGTCCCTGCGGCGAGCCTGGTGACCGGTGACAAGGCAACCGTGCACCGACAGTGGTGACGGCCTCTTCTGCCTTTTCCCAGCACCACTGCGCAGTGCCGCTCGACGCGGTCGGCGTCAGTGCGTCCACGGGGAGCTGTCGCCGATCGTCGACCGCTCTACTGGCCTTCCCGTGCGCGGTGCGGCTCCCGGCCCGCTTCCCAGCCGCACGGTCGCAGCCGCTCCAGGTGCCGGACGCGCGCCGCGGGTGAAGCCTCCAACGGTCCTCCTCGTACCTTGTCCGGCGGTGTCCCCCGTTCCCATTTGAGGCCGTACCGGGCGAACAGCTCACCCCGGAGTCTCTCCAGCGGCATCGGCGCACCGGGCAGCAGTGCCGCGACGACGGCGCCCATCAGATTGGCGCGCAGCAGTGGATAGTCGGTGTCCGGGTCGGGGGACCCGTACCGGGCCACGGTGGTGCGCAGCAAGAACGCCAGTCGCTGCTGCTCGTCGCACTGGACGAACCCCTCCTGCTGCAGGATGCCGGCCATATGGGCACGCATCAGCACCGGTTGGTCACGCGCGAGCCCCAGTACCGCGTCGATGGCCCGGGCCAGCATCTCCTGCCCGCTGTCCGGGCCTTCGGGCCGCGGCCCGCGCTCCAGGGCCTCGGCGAGGGTGAGATGCATCAGCCGGTGCACCGCCGACTGGAACAGCTGCCGCTTTCCTGGGAAGTAGTACGAGATCAGACCGCGTGCGGAGCCCGCCCGGTCGGCGATCGCCCCCAGCGTCGTCGTCTCGTACCCGCGCTCCGCGACCAGCTCGACCGTCGCCTGAAGCAGGCGCTCGCGCGAGCGTCGGCGCAACTCTTCATTGACCGATGCGCTCCGGGGGGACATGCTGTAACTCCTGCGTTGACTGGCTGGCAGCCAATATACTCAGCACGGCTTCGGGTGTTCGCGTCCCATGGAGTTACGGAGCACGGACGCCCGGCACAGCGGCCGATATCGGGGCGACGCGGGGGATCGCCCCGATATCGGCGTCGACCCGGCACAGCCGGCGGGCAGACCGGTGAGAGTCGGCCGAGCTGCCGACAGCGGCAGCCGCAGGCCTGACTCTAGAGGACCCGCGGCTTCCCAACACCCCTCCCGCAGCCCTCACTTTCTCCTGCCGTCGCCCGGCCGACGGCCCGCGGGTACGTTGGTGCGCGCGCGGCGGACGGTCAGGACGCACGCGGCGACGACACATCGAGGGCCATCGAGGGCAGGGGAGAGCCATGACGGACGGGCCGGTATCGAACGCCACGGAGATCGACGACACGGTGCCGCACTCGGCACGGATCTGGAACTACTGGCTCGGCGGCAAGGACTTCTACGACGTCGACCGGCAGGTGGGCGACGAGATCGCACGCACCAACCCCGGCATCGTCGACACCGCCCGCGCCCAGCGGGCCTTTCTGTGCCGCGCGGTCCGCCATCTCGCCGGGGAGGTGGGCATCCGGCAGTTCCTCGACATCGGCACCGGCCTGCCCACCGTCGACAACACCCACGAGGTCGCTCAGCGCATCGCCCCCGAAGCGCGCGTCATCTACGTCGACCACGACCCGCTCGTCCTCACGCACGCGCGTGCCCTGCTGACCAGCTCCCCCGAGGGCGTCACCCACTATCTCGACGCGGACCTGCGCGAGCCGGACACCATCCTCCAGGGCGCGGCCGAGACGCTCGACTTCGACCGGCCCGTCGCCCTCATGCTGCTCGGCGTCGTCGCACACCTCACCGACGACAGCGCCTATGACGTCGTGTCCCGGCTGATGGCGGCCCTCCCGTCCGGCAGCCACCTGGTCTTCAGCGACTCGGCCGAGGTCGTCAACCCCGAGGCGGTGCGCGCCATGGTGCGCCAGTGGAACCGCACCAGCGACAACCCCCGGGTCAACCGCAGCCGCGAGCAGATCCTCCGGTTCTTCGACGGCCTGGAGATTTTGGAGCCGGGCCTGGTGTCGGTCACCCGCTGGCGTCCCGAAGCGCTGCCCTTCGGCGAGCCGGAGGAGGTCGACAACGTGGGCGCTGTGGCCCGTAAAGCCTGAACGCCCGGGTGATCCGGGTGAACACACCCCGGCGAACGCCCGGGAACGACCCTGGAGCCTCGCTGAGGGCTCCCCGCTACCCCCTGCGGCCCGCGGGGGCGGGCAACCGCTCTCCGGGCCGCAGAGCGGCCCACGTCGCCGTGGACGCCAGTGCCACCGCCGTACCCAGCAGCACGCCCACCACCGTGTCCGTCAGCCAGTGCACGCCCAGCCAGGCGCGGGTGAACGAGACCCCGACCACGCTCACCACCGCGACGACGACGGCCGACCGCCACCACACGTCGGCCGACGACGCGCCCCGCTCATGCCACAGCCACAGCAGCAGCACGCACACCAGCGCGGCCGTCATCGCGTGCCCCGACGGCATCGCGGCGTACTCGGCCGAGTCCACCGGGTCCCGCCAGCGCGGCCGTTCCCTCCCGAGCGCCGCCTTCGTCCCCTGCTGCACGCCCGAGCCGACCAGCGCCGTGCCCGCCGCCCAGTACGCCAACACACGCTCCCCGCGCCAGACCAGCCGGAAGAACACCACCGCCAGCAACAGGCGGAACGTCCACGGGTCCCACACCCAGTCGGTGAGGATCCGCATGGTCCGGGTGAGCGCCGGATGTTCCACCGCGACCGTGTGCAGTTCGGAGGCCGTGTTCCGGTCGAGCGCGGCCAACGGCTGCCACGGAAGGAGCGCGAGGACGATCAGCAGGACGGCGGCGGCGCCGAGCGTGGCGGCCGCCCCGGCCTGCCGCACGCCGGGCGGACTCGGGCGGGTCGCATTTCGCATGTGCCGATCATCACCCCCGACACCCGGGAGAGCACAACTCCCGGGCGCGCCCTCGGCGGACTGCCCTCGCGCACCCCTTCCGGGCCGGATGCGTGCCGCTGCCGGGGCCGGAGATCAGCGCAGTGCGGACAGACCGGGAGCGAACGCCACGAGTACCGGGACGACCGGCACCAGTGAGGCCACCGCGGTCATGCGCAGTCTGCGGCTGACCGACAGCCGCGGGGCGGGAGCGAGCAGCCGGTGCACCCGCTGCGGCACCATCGCCACCGGAGTCGGGCAGGGGCCGAAGACCCCGCGCCCCTCGTTGAGTTCCACCAGTGCCAGCGCGATCGTCAGTCGGCCGTAGCGGCGCGACGCGGCGTCGTCGGCGGCCAGCTCGACCAACCGGTGCACCTGGTCGCGGAATCCCGCGAAGACCGGTACCCGGGAGAAGCCGGCGGCCAGCGCGGACGAGCAGTGCAGCAGCCAGTCGTGACGCGCCCGTGCGTGGCCCTGCTCGTGCTCCAGTACCG